>CAZIWQ010000105.1:0-11674 GCA_964542355.1 uncultured Armatimonadia bacterium | reverse complement strand
GCCGACGGTGCCGATGGCGCCGACGGCGCGACCGGCCCCAAGGGTGACACTGGTGACACCGGCGCGACCGGCGCGACTGGTGACACTGGTCCCGCCGGCGCCGATGGTGCCGATGGTGCCGATGGTGCGACCGGCGCGACCGGTGCAACCGGCGCGACTGGCGCGACTGGCGCAACTGGTGACACCGGCGCGACTGGCGCGACCGGCGCGACTGGTGCCACAGGTCCTGGCTTCAGCAACTCTGGCAAGATCATCGGCACGGTCCGCGACATCACCGGCGCTGCGGCAACGTGGGGCTCGGTTCGCGCGACCCTCGTCGCTGCCTTCATCGAGGACACCGTGGCCGTCGCCGCGGCGAAGCCCGCAGTTGCGACCGCCGCAGCCGGCGCCTTCGAGATCGACGTCATCCCTGGCCAGTATGACCTCCGTGCCTACATGCAGGTCGCTGGCGATGGCAGTGGCTACAAGTACTTCGACTTCCAGAATGGTCAGGCCATCGGCGTCCTCGTACAGCCGAGCCAGACCACCGACCTGACCGGCAGCCCGCTGTACATGCCGACCATGTGCCCGGCGCAGACGTTCACGCAGCAGAGCACCTCGCTGCAGCCGGACGGCTCCTACCTCGTTACCACCAGCCCGCCCATCAACTGGTTCCAGTGGAACTGGACGAACCTGCCCGGCAATCAGGACCTGAACTTCGTTGCGGCGACGCAGCCGGACCTCCTGCTGCCCGCTGATTCGAACTACCTGATCGTCTCCAAGCTCGTCCCGACCGCACTGAACAACTACTTCACCATGGACATGTCCAACGACTCGGCAATGCTCGGGTACCTTGGGTTCATGTTCCCCGGTCCGTTCGTCGTGACCGGCCTGCCGGTCAACCAGACCATCGTCTGGATCGGCAGCGTCCCCGGCCGCAACGGTTACCCGCATCCGATGGAGACATCCATGATCCCTGATGACCAGGCTTATGTGCGTGTCTTCGACGACGGGACCAACGCGTGGACCGCTGGCCTCAAGTGCACTCAGAACCAGATGCAGTTGCTCGGCACCCGCGAGAGCGGCTGGCTGAACTGGTTCAACTAGAGAGCACCCAGGCTGGACAACACGGGCTCGCCTTGCGCGCCCGCTGAGCACCGAGAGGAGAGGTCGACGTCGGCCTCTCCTCTCTCTTTGCCCCGCTGCTTGCGCGCCCGCTCCGCAGAGCCGAGTGCTCGGGTCGCCGTCCGCGAGCGCTTCGCGCACTACGCATGCCCGCCATGTCGCCGCGCACCTGGTGGGGAGGAGTCTGCGGCGCGATCGGTGTTGTAGAACCTCGCCAGGCCCCGTGTGAGATCAACGTTGTCCACCCCCAGGAGTGATGACCGTGCACAAACTGACTGCCCTTGCTCTGCTAGCCTTCGTGAGCCTGTTTGCCGTGGTGTTGGGAGGCGGCTGCTCGCGGCCGCCCGCCGACAACACCCAGGCCGGCCTGCCCCCCCCGCCGCCCACGGAGCAGCCACCGGTCGTTGCGCCAGGGAACGTCATGGCGGAGAACGAGAACGGTGAGGTCGTGGAGGGACAGGTCCCCTACCCGGAGCGCGAGGGCGTCCGCAAGGGAATACACGCGGCTACCCCCAAGCCGAAGCCGGAGCCGCCCGCGCCTGCCATCAAGTGGATCAAGGGCTACGACGAGGGAATGGCGGCCGCCAAGGAGGCCAACAAGCGCGTCTTGGTGGAGTTCTACAACGCGAAGATCGCGCCGTCCGCTGACATGGACAGCAAGACCTTCGGCGAGCCCGGTGTCCGCCGCGTCGCCGCGAAGTACGTGTGCGTGCGCATCGATGTCGAGCGCGACAAGACCACGCCCAAGAAGCTCAAGGTCCAGATGGTCCCCGCCGTGGTGCTGCTCCGGCCGGACGGCAAGGAGATCGACAGGGTCGAGCGGTTCATGGACCCGATGCCGATGATCAAGATGCTCAAGGATGGACTGGCCGGGTAGCGCCAATGCGGTTCACTTCGCCCGCAAGGACGACCCGCGGGGAGAGGCACGCGTTGCCTCTCCCCGCGCGTCTGCCGGGTCCGCGTTGGGGTGCGCATGACGGGTTGACCGGTCGTGCGGTGCGGCCTACACTTGGCGGACCGGCGGCTGTGCGGCGAGGTGCGAGACGTGGTTGCCGGGCGCCTGCCGACCGGATCCCATCTTGAGGTGAACTAGCATGAGGATACTCGTCACCGGGTGTGCGGGGTACCTGGGGACCCACCTGATCGCAGCGCTCGAGGGCGCCGGCCACGAGGTGAGCGGGGCCGATGTGTTCGCGACCGAACGCACAGGGGATGTGGTGGCCGATCTCACCGCGCCGGGCGCGGCCGCCGATCTGATGGCGGGGGTCGAGGTCGTCGTGCACACCGCGGCGATCCACCCCTGGAAGCAGTACACCGACAACCAGTACCTCGATCACAACATCAAGCCCGTCTACCATGTGCTGCAGGGCGCGGTGAGCCGGGGCGTCCGGCGCGTGGTGTATACCAGCAGCATCGCCGCCATCGGCTATTCGCCGCCGGTCGCCGCGCTTCCCCTCCGGGAGGATGCGCCGGCACGCCCCTGCGAGTTGTACGGCTCCACCAAGTGGTACGGAGAAGTACTGTGCGAGATGGTCTCCCGCCAGAGCGAGCTGGAGACGGTGTGCCTCCGCCCACCGGCCTTCATGCCGAAGCCCCAGCTCGAGCGCGGACGCTCCCTGCTCGGGATGTGGGCCGATGTGAGCGATGTGGTGGGGGCCCACGTCGCCGCCGTCTCCGCGCCGATGCCCTCGCGCTACGAGGCCTTCTGGTGCACCAACCCGCTGCCCTATGGCGGCCACGACGCTCAGGCGCTGCGCGACGACCCCGCCGCAGTGGTCGAGCGCTACTGGCCGGGTGTCCCGGCATGGTTCCGTGAGCGAGGGGCGGCGATCGGCGCCGTGGCCGTGCTCTACGACCTGACGAAGTCCCGCGACGTCCTGGGCTGGGAGCCCGCCTATTCCTTTGACGTCTGGTGGAGGGAACACGCCGATGAGTATTGAGGTCCGAGGACTGCGCCGCGATGAGATGGCGACCCATGCCCGCCTCGTGTACGAGTCATACCAGGAGTACGTGACCCAGGGGCGGGGCTTTCTCAGCGAGCCGAACTGGTGGCTGCGATCGGCCACCCACGATCCGTACTATGAGCCGGAGCAGACGCGCGTGCTGCTGGCCGCCGGAGAGATGGTCGCCAGCGTGACGAGCTATGCGCGCGAGATGTATTGTGCCGGCGGCCGCGCGCGGGTGGGGGCCATCGGCAGTGTTGCCACCCACCCCGACCACCGGCGCCGGGGGTACGTGCGCGAGCTGCTCGCCGCCTCGCGCGAGTGGATGGCCGCGGGCGGGTATGACGCCAGCTTCCTGTTTGGCAAGGAAGAGGTGTACGGGGGCAGTGGGTGGCGGATGTTCTCGGCGTTTGAGCTGACAGCGACCGTGCGCGTCCCGGACAGTGAGCTTGGCCTCAGCGTCCGCCAGGCCGAGTTCCCGCACGACGTGGCGGCACTCAGTGGCATCTACGACGACTTCAACGCGCCGCTCACCGGGACGTTCGTCCGCTCGCAGGCCTACTGGGAAAGGCGCATCCCCGGTGGGCACCTGCACGACCACGGGTCCGAGTTCGTCGTGCTGGAGGAGCGAGGGGTACCCGTTGGCTACTACCGCAGTGTCGAGCCCGGGGTGGTGACAGAGCTCGGCTGGCGGCGCGGCGATCCGGCGCTTCCCGTACGGGTAGTCGGCACCATCGTGCGGCAGTGGCCCGCACAGGCGCAGACGCACTTTTGCCTGTGCACCCACGAGCTCGTCAGTGCGCTGGGGCCGTACCTGTGGGCGCCGACGATGGCGGCCTACGGACAGCGCCAGAGCGCCGTGCAACTGGTGGAGCGGTACAAGGGCCTGTGGACGTACATCGGGCCCGGGAGTCGCGCGTTGGCGCCGGTGACCGGCACCGAGGCACTGCTGGAGTTCCTGCGGACGCACGAGTATGTGTTCTGGGGTGGGGTCGACAGCTTCTGAGTCCGGATTGCAGGGAGAGGTGAACGGTGACGAACTCGCGGGTGGCGGAGGTCTTGTCCGAGATTGCCGACCTGATGGAGCTCGGTGACGAGAACCCGTTCAAGGTGCGCAGCTACCGGCGCGCCGCCGAGGCGATCGCGGGACTCGGCGAGGAGGTGGCGATGCTCCATGCCCAGGGACTCGTGGAAAGCCTCCCGGGGATTGGTCGGTCACTGGCCGACAAGATTGGTGAGTTGATCGAGACGGGCGAGAGCAGTATCCATCGCGAGCTGCTTGCGCGCTACCCCGCCACGATTCTCGAGCTGCTCGCCGTTCCGGGGTTCGGCCCGAAGAAGGCCGGTCTGGTGCTGCGCGAGCTCGGCGTCGGCAGTGTCGCGCAGCTCCAGCAGGCCGCCGCAGAGCATCGGCTGCGCGACCTGCACGGCATGGGGGCCAAGACGGAGGAGAACGTTCTGCGCGGCATCGCGCTGTTCCTCGAGGGGCAACAGCGTAGCCTGCTGAGCACGGCGCTGCCCCTCGCGCAGGGCCTCGTCGATGAGCTCCGCGCCAGGGCCGACGTGGTCTCCGCCGAGATGGCCGGGAGCGTGCGGCGTGGCAAGGAGACGATCGGCGACCTCGACCTGCTCGCCACCTCGGACACGCCGGCGACGGTGTGCCGGGCGTTCGCGGAGGGGAAGCAGGTCGTGGCCGCCGGCGACACCAAGGTCAGTGTCCGCATGCCACCCGGGATCGACGTGGACCTGCGGGTCGTGCCGCGCGACAGCTACGGCGCGGCCCTGATGTACTTCACCGGCTCCAAGCAGCACAACATCGCGCTCCGCGAGCGCGCCTTGCAGCGCGGGCTGACCCTCAACGAGTACGGCCTGTTTGAGGAGCAGGCGGGGGAGCGCGGCCGGCTGGTGGCCGGCACGAGTGAGGTTGACGTGTACCGCGCGCTCGCGCTGCAGTGGATCCCGCCCGAGCTGCGGGAGGCGCGAGGCGAGATCGAGGCCGCCGCGGACGGCGCCCTCCCAACACTCATCGAGCTCGGCGACATCCGCGCCGATTTGCAGATGCACACCACGGGCTCCGACGGTCACCAGGACCTCGCCGCGATGGCCCTCGCCTGTCAGGCGCGCGGCTACTCCCACATTGGGATCACTGACCATTCGCCGGCACTGTCCGTTGCGGGCGGGCAGACCGGGGCGGAGCTGGCGGCGCAGATCGCTGCCATCCGCCAGCTCAACGCCCGCCTGGCACAGGAAGGTAGCGCGCTGTGCGTGCTCGCCGGGATCGAGGCCGACATCATGGGCGATGGCCGGCTGGATATCCCGCCCGGCCTGTTCGCCGAGCTGGACTATGTCATCGGGTCGATCCATCAGGGGTTCAGTAGCGATGCCGATCGCATCACCGGACGCATCGTCACCGCGTTCGAGAGTGGCCAGATGGACATCTTCGCCCACCCGACCGGCCGGCTGCTGCTCGAACGCGAAGCATACGGCATCCATCTCGAGGCCGTGGTCGAGGCCGCCGGCCGCTGCGACGTAGCGTTGGAGATCAACGCGCATCCGCAGCGGCTCGACCTCACCGACGCCCACGCCCGCCTGGCGCTGGAGCGCGGTGTCCGTCTGAGCATCAACACCGACGCCCATGATGTCAGCCACCTGGATTTCATGCGCTATGGGGTGCTGACGGCGCGCCGAGGGTGGGTCGTCCCGGCGGCGGTCATCAATTGCTGGCCACTGGCCGAGCTCAAGCGATGGCTGGCTGCGCGCCGGCAGTGAACGGGCCGGCCGGGGCTGACAGCCGCGCCCGAGGCCGCTCGCGGTCGCCGGCATCCCGCACGCACTATCGGAGGAACGCCGCGTGTCCGAGACTGATCTGACACTGTCTACCCGCCCCCGGGGAGGCCGCCGCGGCGGGCTGCCCGGGCGCGGCCACGCGCATTGCTGGCGGCTGTGCCTGGTGCTGCTGGCCGTTGTCGGTGGCCTCGCCCCTGGCCAACAGCCCCCCCCGGGGGCGATCGGGCTGGCCAACCCGGGCTTCGAAGCCGGCAAGCAAGGGTGGTCGGAGGAGCTGTTCAAACGCTTCGAGGGCCTCATCAGCATCGAGCGGCAGGCGTCCCACGGGGGCAATGTCGCTCTGAAGATCACCGCCCGTCGTGGCAGTGAGAACCCGTCGTTGGCGCAGACAGTGGACAAGCTGCAGGGGGGGGCGACCTATGCCCTGCGGGCATGGGTGAAGGGCGAGGGGCAGGGGACGGGGCCACTGGCGGCGATCAAGCTCGAGTTCATCAACGCCGCCGGCACGGCGACCTCCAGTCGCAGCACGCGCGGGCAGCCGGCGCCGGGTGGGCAGTGGCAGGTCTTCGAGGTGAGTGCGCGCGCGGACGCCGACACGCTCCGCGCCACCGTGGTCCTGCGGCTGTTCGGCACGGGCACGGTGTGGTTTGACGATGTGGAGCTCGTGCAACTGGCGTCCGCGCCGCCGCTCACGCTTGACCCGCCGCGACAGATCGTCCGCGCCGCCGCGGGCAGCACCGCCGCCGTGGTCGTGCACCTTGCCACGGAGTGGGAGGGGCCCGGCAACCCGCCGCTGAGCTTCACACTGAGCGGGGCGGATCAGGCTCCGCCCCGTCCACTGACTGCCGAGCTGCGCCGCCACGACAGCCGCACCTTCGTGGCCTCGCTCTCCCTGCCGGGCGTCGGTCCGGGGAACCATGAGATCACCTGCAGTCTGCCGGACACGCCGATGAAGGCCTCGGCACGCCTGCTCGTCCCTGCGGTCAGACAGCCCCCCAAGACCCTCACCGACCGCGGCGTGCTGCTGGCAGCGGGGAAGCCGTTCTTCCCCATTGGCCTCTACCACGTGGGCACGGGCGACTACTTCGCGGTTGCCAAGCGCGGGTTCAACTGCGTGCAGGGGTTGGCGGCCGCCGATCTGCGCGTCTTCGGCAGCAGCCTCGACGCCGCGCTGCGGGCCGGGCTCAAGGTCGATGTGCCCCTCTACGGAGGCGGGAAGGTGCGCGACAACCTGGCGCTCTCGCGGCAGAAGCTCGAGCGCTTCCGGGGCCACCGTGCCGTGCTGAGCTGGAAGATCCTCGACGAGCCCGACGTGCGCCCCGAAGTGAGCGATGAGGTCCCCGAGGTCTACGCGGCCTTGCGGCGGATCGATGCGGAGCACCCCCTGGTGCTCACCGTCGCCGGCCCGGAGCACTACGAGTACTGGGCCGCGCTATGCGACGCGTTGCAGGCGGCGCCGTTCCCGCTCCCGGCGCAGCCGCTGACACTAGTGGCGGAGTCCGTGGCGCGCGCCCGCAAGGCCCTCGAGCCGTGGCAGCATCTGACCGCGGTGCTCCAGGCCGGCTGGCAGAGCGATCCCACGAACCAGCCGAGCTTCGCCCAGGCCCGCGTCATGCTCTACCTGGCCCTCATCAACGGAGCCCAGGGCGTGTTCTGGTATGCGTTCCGCGACCCGGGATGGCGGCTGGAGGACACGCCGCTGTGGGAGCGGTTCCGCGAACTCAACGAGGAGACGACACTACTGTCGGGGCCGATCCTGTCGGGTCAGCCGGCCCCCCAGGCGCAGGTGGTGGCCGATGGCCAGGGCCTCCAGTGGCTCGCGCGGGACCTGGAGAAGCGGACCTGGTGCCTGCTCGCGAACCCGACCGACAAGCCCCTGCACGTTACCGTGGCCGCCGGGGGGGCCGCGGAGAACGCCACGGGGAGCGCCGCCGATCTCCATGGCAAGGCCCTGACGGTCACGGACGGCAAGGTCACTGTGGAGCTGCCCGCGGTCAGTGCCGAGACGATTGTGTTCGGCCGCCCGCTGCCGCCGGTGGCGGCGCCGCGCCCGCCGGGCGGGGATGATCGCCCACCGGGGCCACCCACGAAGGGAAACGGCGGCCCACCGGCGAAGAGGTAGCCCAGAGCTCACACCGACACGCCGGCCCTGCGCACTCGGACCGCCCCACTCACCATCAGGCGCGGCGGTGAGCCGAGCGCAGCTCGCGGCACGGTCGCCAGCGCATCTCACCTCGAAAGGGAGGGAACCGGCATGGCCTTCATGCCCGCACTCGCTCAGTTCTGCGATTTCCAGGACCCCACGGCGTGCGCCCGGGTTCGCGCCATCAAGCGCAGCCAGATCACCCGCCACCCCAACAAGGAGTTCAAGATCAGGGTCATCGATACCACCGAGGAGTTCTACGCGAGCTTCGCGATGGACATCGTCAAGCGGATCGTGCAGGCGCGCGATGAGGGCCGTCAGTGTGTCCTGATCCTGCCGGTCGGCCCGGTGCCCCAGTACGCCATCGCCGCCAAGATCATCAATGACCTCAAGGTCGACTGCTCACACCTGGTCACCTTCAACATGGACGAGTACGCCGATGAGAACGGGCAGACGGCGCCCGCGGAGTGGGAAGGCAGCTTCGCCACGGCGATGTGGGCCAACTTCTTCGGGCGCCTCGACAAGAAGCTGCGCCCGAAGGACGAGAACATCCACTTCCCCAACAGCGCCAACATTGGCGACTACTCGCAGATGATCGCGGCCACCGGTGGTGCCGACTGCTGCTATGGCGGCATCGGCTGGTGTGGCCACATCGCCTTCTGGGAGTCCAGCCTCGGCCACGAGTTCAAGTCGCTCGCGGAGTGGAAGAAGGCGACGGCGCGGATCGTCAAGCTGACGCCGATGACGATCATGCAGAACGCGCTGCATTCGTTCGGGGGCGACTGGAGCTGGGTGCCCCCGCAGGCCGCCTCGATTGCGCCGGCCGACATCCTGGGGGCCAAGTTCCGCAGCTTCTGGCTGGACGGGATGTGTGGGCCGGGGACCCCGATGTGTTGGCAGCGCTTCATCGCTCGCCTGGTCGCCCATGGGCCGGTGGATCGCTTTGTCCCGGGATCGATCCTGCAGACCGTGCCGACCGACTATACCCTACTCGCCGGCGTCGCCGATGATGTGAAGATCGAGATGTCGTAGAGACCTGCCCGAAAACCTGGCCTCAGGCTCTGGCACCGTCCGCTGGCAGCTTCGGCTCACGCTGTCAAACTGGGCACATGATGCGTCTCCGGTTTTCGGCCGGTCTCGTAGCGACCCGGCCGCGAACACCACGTCCGGCCGGGTCGCTGCGGCGAAACGTCCGTTGGTGCCCTGCGCCGGCATCTGCGCGCGACGACGCCCGGATGGCTGGGGGCGTCTGAGCGCGGCGGCGTAACACTCGATCGCTGGCTAGCGGCCGCTCCTTCCTCGGGGCGGAGGGGGATCACCCTTCCGCCCCGAGCCGTTCCCACCATGCCAGACCTCCAGCTCCTCCATCTTGCCGACGTCCACCTGGGAGGCTCGGGCCCGGCCTTCGGCACGCGCGTGCGTGCCCACCAAGACTGCCTGGCCGGGGCCCTGCATCGCGCCATCGACCTCGCCCTCGCCCGGCAGGTAACGGCCGTCTGCATCGTGGGCGACCTGTTCGACACCACTCGCCCCGCGGAGCGAACGCTGCAGCTTGCCGTGCGCGAGCTGAGCCGCCTGCCGGCCGCGCCGCGGCCCATCGCCTGCCTGCTCCTACCGGGCAACCACGACCCCCTCGTGCCGCATGGCACCTATGCCCGGCCCGAGTGGGAAGCCGCGGGGATCGTCGTCTGGAGCACACCGGGGGCCGCCTCGTTCCGGCTTGCCGATGGCGCGCTCTGCGTGCACGCCAGCCCGCAGACCGACGAGCACAAGCGCCACGCGCCACTGGCGGGGCTGGCGCCCGACCGGGCGGCCCGCTTCAACGTGGCCCTCGCACACGGTGCGGTGCTGGACTCGTGCCGCAACGCGGCCGAGCCCGTTCCCATCGGGACGGATGAGCTCGCCGCGGTGCACATGGACTATGTTGCCCTCGGCCACTGGCATGATCCGAGTGACCGCTCCGGCGGAGGTGTCTGTGCCCACTACAGCGGCGCCCCGGAGATCGTGGATGTCGGCCAGCGTCAGCCCGGCGGAGTGCTGGTGGTGACCCTCTCAGCGCGCGGGACGCAGGTCGAACGGGTGACAACGGGCGCCCTGCATCACGAGGACCTGTCGCTGGAGGCTGAGGCGCATCCCGATGAGAGCGCCGTGGAGATGGCGATTGCCGGCCACGCCGACCCGCAGCTTCTGCTCGACGTGGTCTTGCGCGGCCTGGCGCCGGAGGGGTTCACCTGCGACCTCGCGCGCCTGCACGAGGAGCTGGCGAGCGGGTTCTTCCGGCTGCGGATCCGGGACGACACGGTGCTCCCCGTCACGGTTGCGCCCGAGAGCGGGGTGGCTCGTAGCCTGATCGCCGAACGTGCGACGCGGATGCTGCGCGAGCGGATCGCGCGGGCTGAGGCGGCAGGTGACGCGGACGGAGCACGGATCGCCCGCCGCGCGCTGCAGCTTGCACTGGCGCTGTTTGACGGGAGGGCGGTGCTCCCGTGATCCTACGGCATCTCAGGGTCGAGCGGTTCCGCGGGCTGGGCGAGTTCGAGGCCTGCTTCGGGCCCGGCCTCAACGTCGTGCGCGGCCCCAACGAGGCTGGCAAGAGCACCCTGCAGGCGGCCATCGTGGCGCTCCTCGTCAGCGACCCGGGCCTGCGCGGGCGCGGTGAGACCAGTGTGGAGACGATGCGCTCCTGGGCCGCGGGGCCGCTGCCGCTCCTCACCGCCGACCTCGTCGGCCCCGCCGGGGACTGCTCCCTGACAAAGGACTTCGAGAACCGGTGCGCCGCGCTCACCCTGGCCGAAGGCAGCGTCATCACCGAGCGCGGCGAGGTCATGCGGCGAGTGAGCGAGATCGTCGGCATCGCCGATGAGAGCGTCTACCGTGCCACCGCCTGTCTGTTGCAGCAGCAGTGGGCACGAGTGTCGGCGGGGACGCGTCTGCGCGACCTGCTGGAGCAGGGCCTGACCGGCGGCCGTGAGGGGACCGCCGCCGAGGCCATCGTCGCCGCACTCGACGCCGCCATTCGCGATCTGACGAAGGGCACTCACGGTGCTGCGGCCAAGTCCCTCGGCCCGGTGGCGCAGGTCCAGTCAGACCTGAGCCGCCTCGAGCACGAGCTTGTCGTGGCACGGGAGGAAGTGGCCGGCCGCGAGCTGGCGCGCGACCGGCTGGTGGCAGCACGCTGTGCGCTCGTCGCGACGGAGGCACAACTGGGCGACCTCCAGGCCCTCGCCACGAGCGTGGCGCGTGTGGCACAGCTCGAGCGCGAGGCGGGCGACCTCGCGCGCCGCAGTGATGCCATCGCTGCACGCCTGGATCGCGTCGTGCGCCTCGACGGCGAGATCGCCGCGCTGGAACACGGGCTGACGGAGGGCCTGCCGGTGGAGCCGGCGGTCGCCGGCGAGGTGCGCAACTGGGCGGAGCGCGAGCGCGAGCGCACCGAGGAGCTCGCGGAGGAGGAGGCCGTGCTGGCGCGGCTGGAGCGCGAGCATCGCGCACTCCTCGAGGAGGCGAGCGCGCTGTCACACCAGGCGCCACTGGCGGCTGCGGTGGCGCGGGGGCACGAGCTTGCCGCTCAGATTGCCGAGGCCCGCGCCGCCGGCGAGCGGCACGCCGCGGAGGTCGCCCAGCTTACCGCACGCATTACCGCCGCGACGCGGGCGCTCATGCGACGCTACTGGCTCCTCGCGCCGGCGATCGTGCT
>CAZIWQ010000104.1:6164-11683 GCA_964542355.1 uncultured Armatimonadia bacterium | reverse complement strand
CCGCCACATCGAGAAACATGCTCCGCACTCCAGAATGCAAAATGCCGACACAGACTTGTGCCGGCACCGCGAGGGAAACAACTGAGAGGCTCTGGCCGTGGTGGCCGACAACCCCTGGCTCGGACAGCCCGCCGCCCTGATCACACAACGCTGCTCGCGGTGCGGCCGGATGCGAACCGGGCCGCCCGCGGGCACCTCACCCCGGATCGCCGGTGGTCTTCACGCCGAGCGGCCGAGAGACCCGGGTGAGCCCCCGGGGGCAACTCAGCGAGCCTCTGAGCGTAGCGTCGCGGCCTCAGAACGACTTTGCGGCCGCTCTGCTAGGGGCTCGCCGCAGTCAGGATGTCGACCCACTTCTTGCCACCGGCACGTACGCGAAACCGCACGACACCGTCGATGAGGGCGAACAGGGTGTCGTCCTTGCCACGGCCGACGTTGTCCCCCTCGATGAACTTGCTTCCCCGCTGGCGGATGATGATGCTACCCGCCGTCACGGTCTGGCCACCATACACCTTGACGCCCAGTCGCTGGGCGTTGCTGTCGCGGCCGTTCTTGGAGCTGCCTGCCGCCTTCTTGTGCGCCATCGAAGACTCCTCACTTGCCGGGCGAAACCGGGGCGATAGCCCGCCGCCAGACCCCACAGCACGCTGTGGTGCTGTCCGTCGGAGCCGGCCGCGGCCCGCGGTGGGCAGCGGGGCGGCTCGCGGCCGGGTCTGCGGCCTGATCGCTGTGGCTACGCCGAGATCTCAGTAATCTGCACCTGGGTGAACTGTGCGCGGTGCCCCTGCTTGCGCTTCAAGTGTTCCTTGGGCTTGTAGTGGAAGACGATGATCTTGCGGTCCTTGCCCTGCTGGACCACGCGGCCAACGATCTTGACACCCGCCACATAGGGGGCACCAATCCGGGCGTTGTCGCCGTCGAACACGGCCAGCACCTTGTCGAACTGGACGGTATCACCGACATTGGCATCGAGGCGGTCCATCTTCACGGTTCCATTGGCCTCGGCTCGATGCTGTCGGCCACCTGCTTCGAATATCGCGTACATCGGCACCTTGGTCCTTTCACGGGGGCCCTGCCACAGACGGGGATGCCCCGCGTCAGCGCCGGCGTGTCGCGGCGCGTCGGCGGTGGGCCCGGGGCCTTCACCTGGCACTGCTCGCATGGTCGCAAAAACAAAGGCACAACCGGAGAGGCGCAGCCCGCCGGCTGTGATGGGCTTATTGTAGCGACGGACGCGGGAGGTGTCAAGAGGCGCGCCACCGCGCACAGGAGCATCGCCCTCGGCTGATGGGCTGCTGAGGATGCCCCACCCGCCGCGAAGCGGCGTGCCGTCGAGCCCCGACGGGGCGATCCCGCAGGGCGCGACCAGGGGGAAGGAAGCACGGCCCCCCACCCCGGCAGCTTGCATGACCGGCAGGCCGTGCCTGGAGGAGTGACACCGGACGGCGCGTCTTCCGCTTGCTGGCGGTGCCGGGTAAGTGCTACAATCCTGCCGGCCGTGACGCATACGCAGCTTCCATCACCGCAGCGCCGGCCGGGAGGTTTGGCTGATGCGTCCCCGACGCCCCAAGCGCACGAGCGCTCTCCGCGAGGGTCTCGCGTTCTGGTCCATCGTCATTGTCGTCTCCGCCGTCGCCGCCCTGATTGCGTTCCGCGTCGGGCGCGACTGGCTTGGCAAGCGATTGGGCAGCGTCGACATGTCACCCCAGGCGCCGCGCATTGTGGCCCAGACACGCACCGACTCCGATGAGGCCACCCGTGCGGAGCAGGAGGCCAAGGCACCGGAGAAGGCCGCAGTCAACGTCGAGGAGCGCGAGCCCAGCGCCGCCGAGCGGCGCGATGTCGAGCGCGGCGAGGCCGCCGGCGAGCCACAGGATGGTGCCCAGCTCCACGGCCGCGAGGGCGACGAGAGTGCCGGCAAGGCGGCCGCCACCGATGACACGGAGGCCGGCGCCGACGACAGTGGTGAGGGAGGGCGCTGGATCGTCACGACAGGGTCATACGCCGACAAGGGCAACGCCACGCGGGCGGTGGCTCGCCTCGCCGCCCGGGGCTACAAACCCACCACGGAGACGTTTGAGCGGGACGGGCGGGAGCACACGCGCGTAATCGTCGCCGTCATGCGCGAGCGCCGGAGAGCGGAGGAGCTGTGCGACGAGCTGGTCAACGCCGGCCAGCCCGCGCGCATCATGCCCGCGCGCTGACTGCCGGCCCGACCACCACTGCCATGCTCCCATGGATCAGCCGGATTATCGTGCTCGTGCTGGACGGTGCCGGCATCGGTGCGCTCCCCGATGCCGCCGCCTATGGGGATGATGGCAGCAACACCCTCGGGCACGTCGCGGATCAGGTCCCCCTTCACCTGCCGCATCTGCAGCAGTTGGGCCTCGGCAACGTGGTGACGATGCGCGGACTGCCGCGCGTGGACAGGCCGCGGGCGGCTCTCGGCCGCATGGCTGAGCGCTCCGCCGGCAAGGACTCGACCGTCGGTCACTGGGAGCTGATGGGCGTCGTGTGCCCGACCCCGTTTCCGACCTACGCAGACGGCTTCCCCGAGGCGATCATCCGTGAGTTCGCGGCCCGGGCCGGACGCCCGGTGATCGGCAACCGACCGGCCTCGGGCACCGAGATCATCGCCGAGCTGTACGAGGAGCACCGGCAGACGGGGAGCTACATCGTCTACACCTCCGCCGACAGCGTGTTCCAGGTGGCGGCTCACGAGGACGTCATCCCGGTCGCCGAGCTCTACCGCGCGTGTGCGCTCGCCGCGGAGCTACTGATGCCCGCACAGCGCGTGCTGCGAGTCATCGCGCGACCGTTCACCGGCACCGCGGGGCACCTCCGCCGCCTGCCGGGACGGCGCGACTACAACGTCCCCCCCCCGCTCCCGACGGTGCTGGACCTGGTCAGCGGTGCCCATTGCCCGGTCGTGACCGTGGGGAAGGTGGACGCGCTGTTCGCGGGGCAGGGCATTACGCTGCCCGTGCACGCGTCCGGCAATGTCGAGACGATGCGCGGGCTGTGCGACGAGCTGGAGTTCAGGCAGCCCGGCCTGACCATCGCCAACCTGATCGACTTCGACATGCTCTACGGCCACCGCAACGACGCGGCCGGTTTCGGGGCCGCACTGAACGCCGTCGATGCCTGGCTCCCGCACCTGCTGGGGTGCCTGGGTGACCGTGATGTCCTGGCGATCACCGCCGATCACGGCTGTGATCCCACACTGCCGGGTACCGACCACACCCGCGAGCACGTGCCACTGTTGGTCTACGGTGAGCGGATCGCGGCGGGGACATGGTTGGGGACCAGAGACAGCTTTGCCGACCTGGGGGCGACGATTTGCGAGGCGTTCGGGGTCGGGGCGCCCGCCGCCGGCCGCAGCTTCTGGCCCGCGATCGTGGCCCACAAACCCCGCGAGGTGCATGGTGACCGCGCCCATCGAGTGGATTGGCTTCGCAGTCGGGATAGCCTTGGTCGGGGCGCTGGTTAGCGGCTTGTTGTGGGTCAGCGGGCGGAGCCAGGGCATCGCGCGGGCCGACCTGCGCCGTGCCCTCGCTCGCCTGTGGCTGGCCGTGATTGCCTGCGTGCTCGGCCTCGTGGCCGTCCGGGCGTACCTCGGCGGATGGGTGTTCGACATCGGGGGCCAGGGCGAGCCCCTGCTCAGAACCCGTCACCTGGGGGTCGGGCAATGGGCGCTCGTGGTTGCCGGTATCGGATGGACTGTCGCGTGGCTGGTCGTCGCCCTCCGCATCGTCGCCGACATCAACGGCGGACCGACCGACAGCGCCGACCCGTCCTCGCGCCCCTGACGGCACAGCTTCGTCAACGCATCCTCGCTGCGACAGGAGTGAGCACCCGTGCTGTTGGAAGACAGCGTACGCGGCCTGCTCGGACTGCTGCGATCCCGCAAACAGAAGACGCCCCAACTCACGCGGGAGCAGGCGCTGTCCGCGCGACCGGTCCGCAACCCCAACCTCAAGTGGAGCAAGAATGACGACGACGAGGTCGTCATCGTGCTCCCGCGGCGCAACGACACCACCGGCAAGTTCCTCGCCTGGATGTTCTTCGTCCCCGAGTCACGGCCGCTCGCGCTCGACGACGTCGGCAGCTTCGTCTGGGAGCACTGTGACGGCGCCCACACCGTGTCCGACCTCGTCGCCGCACTCGCAGCCGAGTACAAGGTGGGCAAGCGCGAGGTCGAGATCTCGCTGACAACCTATCTGCAGACTCTGGGCAAGCGCGGGATGGTCGGGTTCCTCGTGCCCCGGGACACCGCCGTCGAGACCGGTGAGGGGGGAAAGGAGCTGCTTGGCCTGGAGGACGTGGGAGCCACTGAAGACGACCTCAAGCGCGCACAGGATGCGCATGCGCCAGATCCCGAGCCGCCCCCCACCGATGCCCCGCCCGGGTAGCCGAGAACGCCCTGCCCCGCCGGTCGAACGCGCATGCGAGGGTCCGCGATGCTCGCCAACGGTGCACTGACGTACCACGATGGGTCGTGCTGTCGCTGCAAAGCGACGGCTGACCTCGTGCGCATCAGCGAGTTCGGCAAGGCCCTGTGCCCACACTGCTACCCCGGGTTCGTCCAGCGACGCGTCGAGTTGACCGTGCGTCGCTTTCGCATGATCCCCCGCCGCTCTCACGTCGCCGTCGCGCTGTCGGGGGGCACCGACAGCGGTGCGCTGCTGCACATCCTGCGGGAGGCGACGCGCCGCCTGAACTTCCGGCTGACGGCGCTCCACGTCGACATGGGGCTGGGCGACTACTCCGCGTGCTCGCTGGCGGTCAGTCGCGAGCAGGCGGAGCGGGCGCATGTGACGCTTGAGGTGGACGCGGTCACCCGCCACGGGGTGCAGGTTGCTCCGCTGGAGGGCCGGCCGGTGTGTGCCGTGTGCGGTGCGGTCCGCCGCTGTCTCCTGCCCCGGCTGGCGCGCCGCGTCGGCGCCGATGTCCTGTGCACCGGACACACGCTGGATGATCAGCTCCAGTTCATGCTCAAGAACATCCTCTCCGGCCACCTGTCGTGCCCCGCGCCGGTGCTCCCGGGCACCGCCGGCTGGCCGACCAAGGTCAAGCCCCTGATCATGATCCCCGAGGTCGGCACCAAGACCTACGCCCGCCTGCTCGGGATCCCGACGGTCGCCGACCCCTGCCCGCACTTCGACCCCGCCTCGCACCGCTTCAAGGCGGTCTTCGACCTCCTCGAGCAGGAGGCACCGCTGGGCAAGCTCCAGTTCTGGAGCATCCTGCGCCAGGCGATGAGAGGGCGGCCGGAGGACGAAGTCGCGGAGCACCCCTGCCCCCGGTGCGGAGAGCCGACGCACATGACCCTGTGCCCGCTGTGTCGGCTGCGCGAGGCACAACGGCCGGTAGTACGACTGTAGCTTGACGGTAGTTCGGGTTCAGCGTCGATCGAGGGCTGTTCGGAGGGGCCGGATTCCGCAGGGTGGGAACCGCGTCGTGTGCGGTTGCCGCGTAGGTCGAGCGTCCCGCTCGACACGCCTCCCCGCCGACCGGGA
>CAZIWQ010000104.1:0-6154 GCA_964542355.1 uncultured Armatimonadia bacterium | reverse complement strand
TGCAACCCGTCCCTCCCCGCAGGCCCTCGTAGTCCGGCCCTCCTGGGGGCCAGCAGCGTCGCGGCCTCAGTGGGGCTCTTCGCCCGCTCTGCTAGCGCCCCAGGTTCTTCATGACTTCCGCCCACGCGGCCTCCTCGTCCGGGTTCCGTGGCGTGGGCTCCAGTCCCAGCGACAGGTACAGGCTGATCGCGGGCAGCATCGGAGGATGGGTCTCGAGGTAGGTCTGGCTGAACCCCCGCTCGCGGAAGTAGTGCATGACGGCGAGGACGACCGCACGCCCCAGTCCCTTGCCGCGGTGCTCGGGCAGCGCGCCGACCCAGTGGATCCGGCCGCGCTGCGTCTCGCCGGGCTCATCGAGCCACGCGAACGCCGTGCTCACCGCGCTCTCCCCGTGCATCACGAAGAACACGCCGTGCGGGTCGTACTGCGGCTTGGAGCGGAAGTTCTCCTCGATGTAGGCTTCAGACCAGTTCTGGTCGGTGAAGGCGCGGTTGATGAGCTGTGCCCACATGGGGGCCGGGTTTTCGAACTCGGCGGCGGTCGCCAGCCGGTATCCTGGCGCGACGGCAAGCGGCGGCAGGTCATCGAGGTGGGGGCGGGTCATCAGGATCAGCAAGCCCATGGCAGGTCTCCTCGCTGGTGTGAGAGCGGTGTGGGCGCGGCGTGTCGCGCCGCCGTGGCTGTTGGCCGTGCCGTCGTCGTTTGTGGGGCGCGGCGTGCCCCCCCTTCGCCCCCCGGGGCCCACACTCCTCCGGCCCGTCGGGCCGTGTGCACCCCGTGCCGGCCCATCGAACCGTTGCCCAGAACAGAAGGCAGGGCCAACGCTACCGTTGGCCCTGCCTCGAGAGCCTGTCCTGCTATCCCCGGAGGGACGGCAGGGGCTATCTATTGCCATTATCCCTACCACGGCACCCATGCCAAGCCCAGTATTCCAGTATTCCAGCCCCACCGTGGGTGTCCCCGGCCCGCGCCCGCCCGCTGCCGTACGGTCCGCCCCGAGCGGGGCGAAGAGAGAGTAGCCACGGGTAGCCACGGGTGGCACGCAGTGCTGCTCACCGGCCCGTCTCCGCCGACGGCTGCGGACGGTGACCCGTCGTGGACGTGATCGCCCCTTTCCGTGACGACTCCCGCCGGCTTGTCCGGCGGGTGAGGCAGGCTGAGCGGCCAATAGCGCCCGGATCGACTTCCCTCTCTTCTTCTTGTCTGCCGTCGTCCTACGCTCCTACGCTCCTACGCTCCTACGCTCCTACTTTCCGCCACGGCTGCGGCGATCAGGCCGGACCGGTGGTACTCGCCCGCGTATCCACTTGCGCGCTGAGCGCTCTTCCTCAGCCGCGGTCGGCGACTACGCCCGAGGTCGACAACAGCCCTCTCAGGGCGTCTGTCGCCTCAACGGCGGCCACCACGGCGACGGCCGCGGTGACGACCAGGCAGAACATCGGGCCCAGTGCGGCGTTCTTCCTCTCAGCCAGCGCGCACCGCGCGAGCACCTCCGCCCTGCAGCAGAAGCGGTGGTAGGCTAGATAGAGCTGCTCAAGCTGCTCAGCAAAGAGCTCTGTCTTGTCGGTCGCCGACTGCCCACCCCACAGTGGGCCCGCGTCTCGCGCGATGCTGAGGGCCCTCGCGTGGCGCTCCGGCTCGCCAACCAGGGGAACGAATGAGCCGGCCGAGCCCGCCAGCTCAGCGAGGGTGAGGCCGAGAGCCGACTCGGGCGCCTGGGAAGAGCTACCATCCTCGATAAGGTCCAGCATCCAGTCGGCGTTCCGCAGGCACCACTCGGTCTTCAGAAAGAGCCGGTCGGTGAGCTGCAGCTCTGGCGTGCCGTCCACCCACGAGGCAAAGCACAGCGCCCTGCAAGCACACACCCCCCAGATCCGCGAGAGCGAGTGTGAGAGCCACCTGACATGCTCAGCCATCGCTGCACGAGACAATGGGAGGCCGATGTCGGAGTCAGCGAACCAGCGCAGGTCAGGATCGGCTGCCAGCGCCTGACGTCCCCCGTACTCGACCAGTCGCGCGATGTTGGCCGCCCCACCATCGGCGGCTTCTCTCGCGAGCTCTCCCATTGCGGCGGGGTCTCCAAAGGGCGGGGGGCCATGGAATGCCATGCCAGTGCTCCCTCCGTATGCGCTCTCCGCAGTTGCATAGAGCGGCACTCATGCCTTGCCGCACGAGGATCGACTATTCGTTGTAGTGGGCCGACCTCACCGTGACATGTGCCGTCAGGCTGCTTGCGCGCTGAGTTCTCGTCCTCAGGCGTGGTCCGCGACGACGCGCGAGGTCCCCAACAGCCATCTCAAGCCCTCCGTCGCCTCAACAGCGCTCGCCACCGCAAGGGCCGCGGCGGCCGCCAGGCCGAACATCGGGCCCAGTGCGGGGTTCTCCCTCTCAGCCAACGCACACCGCGCGAGCACCTCCACCCTGCAGCACAGGCGATGGTAGGCCAGGTAGAGCAGCTCAAGCTGCTCGGCCAGAAGCTCTGTCTTGCCGGCCCCTGACTGCACACGCCACAGTGAGCCTCGCGCGATGCTGAGGGCCCTCGCGTGGCGCTCCGGCCCGCCAACCAGGGGAACGAATGAGCCGCTTGCGCCCGCCAGCTCAGCGAAGGCGAGGCCGAGAGCCGACACGAGCGCGTCGGAAGCACCGCCATACGCGATGAGGTCCAGCGTCCAGGCGGCGTCTACCAGGTACGAGCGGATCGACAGCAGGAACCGGTCGGTGAAACCCAGAAGGAGCGGGTCCGTCGACTCGGGCTTCGGCGTGCCGTCCACCCCCGAGGCAAAGTGCAGCGTCCTGCAAGCACACACCCCCCAGGTCTGCGAGAGCGAGTACGACAGCCAACCGACACTCTCAGCCAGCTCCGCACGAGACAACGCGGCGCCGGTGTCGGCGTCAGTGATCGAGTGCCCGTCAGGAACGGCCGCCAGCGCCTGACGTCCCCCGTACTCCACCAGTCGCGCGATGTTGAATGCCCCGTGATGGGCGGCCTCTCCCGCGAGCTCTGCCATTGCGGTGGGGTCTCCAAAGGGCGGAGGGTCATGGAACGCCATGCCAGTGTCTCCTCCAGACAGGTCGTCTGCTGTCGCACCCATGGGCGCCGCGGCGCGGGCCCCACGGCTTGCCGCCGGTGCCACTGCCGTCGTCCTACGCTCCTACTTCCCCGCCAGGGCTGCGGCGATCAGGTCGGACCGGTGGTACTTGGGCGCGTACGTGCTTGCCGGGTAGAGCCGATCCCCGACGCGCCAACGGATGCAGTCACTGACGTTGTCAGACCCCGCGCAGTAGCCCTGCGTGGCCGCCACGAGCCACGCCCTCCCCGCCTCGACGCTGCAGAGAGTTGCCAACCGCCTCCCCGTAGCCGCGTCCCAGACGATGACCGTCCCGTCTGAGTTCCCGGAGGCGAGCACCCTCCCGTCAGGGCCGAACGCCACGCCCCCCACTGCGTCGGTATGCCCAGTCTGGGCAACCATCGCCGGCTCGCGCGCATCTTGCATCTGGGCGCACGCGGCTGCGTCGGTATGCGCCGCGTGTGGTACCAATGCTGGCTCCCCACCGCCCCCGAGGATGGGGTCGCCATGCGGGTGGACGCGCCCGCAAGGGGAGGGAGGTCGCCCCGGCAGAGCCCCCCCTCCACAGCCCCCGTGGCAGCCGGGTCTGCCCTGCTCACCTGCCGCGCAAGTCGCCGACAACCCGAGCGGGTCGACCGCCGCTCACATGACCGCCGTCCGCCAGAGGCCCAGGATCGACGGGCCCATGTCGGGGTCTGCCACCTCCCCCACTGCAAGCGTCGCACTGTCCGGCGAGAACACCAGGGAGGATATGGCGTCAGTGTACCGTCGGGCAGACCACTGCTTGCGCCACTTGCGCAGACGAACGTCCCACAGCGCGATCGCACGCCCTCCTGAGACGGCCAACAGCGAACCGTCGGGCGAGAAGGCGACCTGACGAGGCTCGTGCTCCCATTCTAGCCTGCCGACTGCCCTGCCATCGCGCACTCGATGGAGCTGGGCCGAGCCGCCCAGCCCGACAGCCAACGTGAGCCCGTCGGGTGAGAAGGTCACGCCGAAGGGACGGTCCGTCGCGAAGCTCCTGCGCAGGACGCACCCCTGCGCGCAGCTATCGTACAGCAGGTACTCGTGAGGGCCGCCTCTGGGGGGGGCAGCGCCTGCAAGTGCTGTTGACATCGCGACATACCGCCCGTCGGGAGAGAAGGCAACGCTCCCGGGCACCTCTGGCTGGGAACCTTGGGCGATGACGGGCAGGTCGGCGATGCGCGCGGACGCGTCGACGGCCCAGATACACAGCCTCCCGTCCTGGTTGGCGATGACGGCCCGTCTACCGTCAGGAGAGATGGCAAGGACATCCCGCCGTCCCTTGGGGCCTGGGGGGACCTCGGTCACGCGCTCTCGCCTCAGCGTGGTCCAGTCCCAGTATGCTATGCGATCCGGCGAAGCGCGCGACGTGCAGCCATTGACCACCGCCGCAAATGTCCGCCCACCTGCCAGGGAGAGAACGTGACCGGCGGATGATGCGCCAGTCAGACGCTTCACAGTTCGCCCGGTGGCGCGATCGATGATCTTGAGCACGGTCCTCGATGACCCGTCTTCGCACGCCACTACTGCTAGCAGCGTGCCGTCAGGGGAGAACGCCACCTGAAGCACAGCGCCGACCCGCAACTCCCGCTCTAGCCGGGCTGCACCGTCTCCTGACGGGCCCCGCACTGCCGCCGCCCTGGTACGGGAGGGCATGCCACTGCCAGGGGTCCGGCCGAAAAGGCCACATCCGGCCGGCCCCCGAGGCGTAGCGGCCGGCTGAGTGCCCTCCAGAGCCATTCTGGCGTGGCTTCGCGGCCTCAGAACGGCTTCTCGGCCGCTCTTCTTGGGGAGGTGTGCATGCCAGAACAGGAGACCGCTGGCGCAGAGGGCCGCGGCAACGCAGACGACGAAGATGGCTGTGCGGTTCTGCACACGCAACGCACCCTTCAGAGACCACTGCCCAGGCATGCGGTGCGGCCGCCTTCACGGCGAGACGACGTAGACCAGGCCGTCACCGCGCGCGAACACGAGGTAAGGCGCGCCGGCGTGCGTCTCACGAAAGTCCCAGGTGGCCCAACCCAGGTAGGGTACCATGCCCTCTGCGTCGCCCAGCGGGACGGGCCACCAGGCCAGCCGCGTGAATGGGTACTGGCCAAGCACCTTGAGCGTCCCGAGGCAGAATCTCGTGTCGGTCCCGGGCACTTGGAACTCCACTTCGCCGGTCGCGTAGACCGACGAGAGCAGGCGACAAGTGCTCTCACGGAGTTGGGGCTTCCCCGCGAGAAAGCGCGTGAGTTGGGCCGTCGACAGACGACATCGAACCAGGACGCCGGCATGCGACCCAACCGCCCAGTGGAGCCCGGCCACGCGTTCCACGTCCACCCCGGACGGGGCGAAGACCCGGCCGATGTGCCCTCTGTACTCTCTCGCCAGTTCGGGGTCCTGGCCGCTGAG
Source organism: uncultured Armatimonadia bacterium (assembly GCA_964542355.1). Lineage (GTDB taxonomy): Bacteria > Armatimonadota > Zipacnadia > Zipacnadales > JABUFB01 > CAZIWQ01. The sequence goes on along the minus strand of CAZIWQ010000104.1, from coordinate 665 downwards.
GTCGGGGCGCCCCGCCACGAAGGAGCCCAGTCTCAGCAGCCACTCATCCGTGTAGCATCGCTTCATGAACTCATCCGCTTCGTCGGGGGCCTCAGCAGGTGCGCGACGCTGGGTGATCTCCCACTGAAGCAGACAGATGCTGGCAACGCCACACGCGATGGCTGCGACCCTGAGTATGACACCCCCGCGGGTCACTGTCGCGGTCACCTCCTCGACTGTGTGCTGGTGGCATCCGCGCCGAGATGCCGCTCCTGTCGCTGCCTCCCCGCCGACATCGCAGCCAGCAGCATGGCCCCGCCCTGACAGCCAGTCAACGCGCCTCACCCGACCTCGTCCGGCGGCGCCGGAGGAGGGACGAGCGAGGTGTGCCTGTCGCCGTCGACCCGCCAGTCGCCATCGCTCCCACGTACCAGCGCTAGCGGCTTGAAGTGCCCGAACGCGGCGCCGTACCCCCAAGCGCTACGGGGCTCGTACAGCTTGATGTTCGCGCGGTCGCCAGTGGTTTCGGCACCGTGCCACACCAACCCACCGGGCTCAGCCATCATCGAACCTACCGGTGACGCGCCGGGGTCCACCGGGTATCCGGTGCGGGCCCTGAGGGAGGGGGTCAGCAAGGCTGCTGCGGCCTCGCGGTCCCCGCGGACCACAGCGTCCGCGAGTCTGTG
>CAZIWQ010000103.1:7196-11705 GCA_964542355.1 uncultured Armatimonadia bacterium | reverse complement strand
TGGGCTCAGGATGACAGGACCGCCGGACGACGCGAAAAACAGCGGCGTCGGGACGGTCGGCCTACGCGTCTAAGGCTCGTTACTCGCCGCAGTCCCTCGTGGTCCGGCCCCTCCGAACGGCGCGCGAGCGAAGCATGGGTGTACTACCAGCCGCCGGCCTACCGACGAATCTACGCACACCCAACACCTCCCGTGAACGGAAAGGAACCCGCCCATGCGCCTGTTGCTCGCCCTCCTGACCACCATCGTCCTCTGCAGCGCCGCCGGCGCGGCCGTCAGCGTTGTCCGTGACGGCAAGGCAACGGCAGCTCTGCATATCAGCCCCCAGGCAACGGAACCTGAGCGCTTCGCCGCCACGGAGCTGCAGGCGTACATCGAGAAGGCCACGGGGGCACATCTGCTCCTGACGACCGAAGCCCCCGCAGCCGACGACTCCGCTGTCATCGTGGCCCTGACCTCCAGCGCCCCCGGGCTTGGGGTCAAGCTCACTCCCGCGGAGGAGAAGCTCGGCCTTGAGGGCCTGGCGCGCCGCACTGAGGGCACGCACCTGCTGGTCCTGGGCGGCGGCCCTCGCGGCATCGTCTACAGCGCCTATGACCTGCTCGAGAACCTCGGGTATCGGTGGTACTGGCCGGGTGAACTGGGGGAGGTCAGGCCGCGGCTTTCCTCCATCGATGTGGGCGAGATCCAGCGGGTGTTCGAGCCGTCCTTCGTCCGCCGCCATGCCATGGGCGGTGGGGACCCGCAAGACCCGGCCTGGAATCGCGATGTGAAGGACTGGCTGGTCAAGAACCACCAGAACTTCTGGGTGCACCCGCTGGCGGACGATCCCCAGTTCATGACGAGCCGCGGCGGGACGTGCACGAAGGTCGGCTCGGGGCACAACTGGCAGCATATCATCCGCGCCGACGTCTACTTCAAGGACTACCCCGACTACTTCGCCCTGGTCCGGGGCAAGCGCATCCCCAACGGGCAGCTTTGCCTGAGCAACCCCGAGGTCCGCAAGCTCCTGCTCGACTATGCCCTCACCGGGGCCGCGAAGATGGCTGCCGACCCGAACATCATGTTCGTGGACATGACCCAGAACGACGGTGACGACTGGTGCCAGTGCGAGGCCTGCAAGGCCATCGATGACAAGGACCCCTCTACTCACGCTGACATCCTGCTGTGGGCACTCAACCCCATCGCCGAAGCCGCGGCCCGGGAGTACCCCCAGGCGCTCCTGCACACGTACATCTATGCGGGGGCGGACGGTCCCCCGAGCTGGATCAAGCCTGCCGCCAACATCCACTGCGAGCAGACCAACTACTGCTACAACTATGGCGTGAGCTTCCTGCGCCCCGGAGGCCCACAGGCCAGGTTCCGGGAGAAGTTCGACACCTGGACCAGCCTCGCCACCCTCCGCGGTATCTACGAGTACTTCGGCTTCTACAACTGGCTCGAAGCCCTGCCCGTCACGCTCTACCGCCTGCAGGAGGAAGTGAACTACTACCAGCAGCACAAGGTCCACGGCTTCTACTCCGAGACCGCCCAGCACTGGGCCACCAACCACCTGCTCTACTATGCCTTCAGTCGCGTGTGGTGGGATCACACCACCAACGTCCCCGCGATGCTCGACGAGTTCTTCCGTCTGTTCTACGGTCCCGCGGCGCAGCCGATGCGCCGCTTCTACCTGGCGTTGGAAACGTCCGGGGGCCCGGACCGCTATGTCAGCGGGAACGAATTCGACTTGTACAGCCTCTACCCGAAGCCTCTCCGCGACCAGTGCCGGGCGGACCTCGAGGAAGCCAAGCGCCTGGCCGTCAACGACGGGAAGGTCACGGCCCGCCTCGGTTTCGTCGAGCTGGGGTGGGAGTACACCGAAAAGCACCTGACGGCCATGGAGGCCCACCAGGCGTTCCGCCGGAAGCCCTGCCCGGAGGCCCGCGCCACCGCGCGCAAGGCCTGGGAGGACTACGTCGCCGTGTTTGACCGCTACCGTGGCACCCATGCCTTCGATGAAGGCGACTTGACGGGCTTCAAGGGTCGCGCGGAGAAGCAGCTTGCCGCCTACCAGCTCGACCTGGCCGCTCTGCCCGCGGGAGAGGTCTCCTACAGCGACTCGTTCAACACTGGCGGGAACGCCCGGCTGCACGGCCGCGTCGACGGCTTCTATGACGGCACGTGGGGTCTCTCGCTCTACAAGCGCGGCCAGGGGATCCTCACCTACGAGCTGGGCGCCCAGCCCGGCCACACCTGGCAGGCGCTGGTGATCTCGTTCTACACCACCTGGCGGGAGGGGATGACCGCGGTCGTGGAAGTCTCCGGCGACAACGAGACCTGGCGGCCGCTGGCGGAGAACAAGTCCCTCACCTGGCACGACGAGTTCGACCTGACGGACACCGTCAAGGGCCGACCGCGCCTGTTCGTGCGCGTCCGCGCTGGCAGCACGCTCGACCGGGAGGTCGCCGCCGTACACGGTATCCGCCTGCGAGGCAGTATCCAGTGATGTCTAGACTGACGGGGCCCTGCCCCCGCGACAACCACATTCCCAGGAGGCTTGTCCATGTCTACCCCCAACCGTAGCTACCCCGGCCTGCCGCCACTGGGCGGCTGGTACACGGAAGAGGAAGTGGAGGCCGTCGTCGCCTGTCTGCGCGACTCGATGGACTGGCGCAAGGGCTTCGGCGGGCCCGAGGTCGGCCAGTTCGAGGCCGCCTTCGCCGAGTACTGTGGCGTGAAGCACGCCATCGCCGTGAACTCGTGTGGCACCGGCCTCGACATCTCGATGATGTGCCTGGACCTGCAGCCCGGCGATCACCTTCAAGGCCACCCACCAGGCGATCATCGGCCAGGGCGGAAAGCTGGTGATGGCCGAGATCGACCCGGCGACTATGAACATCGACCCGGCGGATGTCGCGCGGCGCATGACCGGCCGCACCCGGGCGATCCTGGCGGTCCACAACAATGGCCTCTCGGCCGACCTGGACGCCCTGCAGGCGATTGCCGAGGCCCATCCGCATCCGCAGCACGGTCCGGCCAGGGTCATCGGCGATGCCGCCCGGGCCTGCGGCGCCGGCTACAAGGGGCTGAAAGTGGGGAAGACCGGCTGGATGAACATCTTCTCTTTCCAGACCAGCAAGAACATGACCACCCTCGGCGAGGGCGGGATGATCACCACCGACGATGATGAAGTGGCCCGGCGGGCCCGGTCGCACCGCTCGTTCGGGGCGGGGGACCTGTTCTGGGGCACGAACTACCGCATGATCCGCCCGCAGGGCGTAGTGGGCCTGATCCAGTTACGCCGCCTGGACGAGATGAACGCCTTGCGTCGTGACCGGGCCCACAGGATGACAGAGCTGCTCCGTGACATCCCCGAGCTGACGCTCCCCGCCGAGCCGGCGGGCTACTGCCACATCTACTACGGCTACACGATCATGGTGCCGGCGGCGTGGGCCACCGCGAAGCGCCAGCAGCTCATGGACTGGCTGCTGGCCGAACGGGGCGTGGGCACGGTGGTCATGAATAACCCGACGTACAAGCATGACCCCTATCTGGCACACCTGGGCTACCACGGTGCCGATCTGCCGGTCAGCGAGCTCACTGGCGAGCGGCTGTTCTGTCTCAGCCTGCACCCGCTAATGACGGACGACGACCTGGAGTACATCACCGCTTCCGTCCGCGAGGGCGTGGCGCTGGTCAAGGGGTAGGGGGGACCACGGTGGGGCAGGCTTTCCACCCGGAGTTCGAGCGGTTCATCACGGGGCTGTTGACGGCCGCGGAGGCCCGCTGTGTCATTCCGCCGGCGGGTTGGGAGGACAAGCGGGCCCAGATCCGGCGCGGGATCACCCGGGTCCTCGGCGATGACCTGCCCCGCGACTGGCCGGACCTGGCCCCGCGCGTCGAGGGCGTCTGCCGGCGCGATGGCTTCAGCGTCGAGCAGGTTTCCGCCGAGCTCTGGCCCGGCGTCCGGTATGCGTTGCAGGTCTACGTGCCGGCAGGCGACGGCCCGTTTCCGGCCGTGGTGATGGTCGCTACCGGCGAACACGGCCCGCGCCACTCGCTCTACCAACTGCTGGGCGGCGGGCTCGCCCGACTGGGCATCCTCGTCGCCGGTGTCCTGGCGCTGGGCAAGGGCGCCCAGACCACGGAACGGAACGCCTATGTCTATAACCCCATCGCGTTGCTGGCGGGGACGTCCATCGCGCAGGAGCAGATGCACACCGGCCGGCGGGCGCTGGACTACCTGTACAACCGGCCCGATGTCGACCGCGGCCGTCTCGGCATCACTGGCGACTCCGATGGGGGCTGGGTCACGTTGTGGGTGGCCGCCGCCGATGACCGCATCACGGCTGCGGCCCCGACCAGCACGAACTACACCTTCAGCGCCGTCCTGACTGCGCAGTATCCGTGGCAGGAGATGGACGCGGCCGAGGGCAATCCGCCCGAGGCCCTCGTCCACTGCGCCAACATTCCGCTGATGACCGCCTGCAACGCGCCCAAGTGGTTCCGGTTCCTCAATGCGTACCG
>CAZIWQ010000103.1:255-7186 GCA_964542355.1 uncultured Armatimonadia bacterium | reverse complement strand
GGGCCGGCCCGGGCCGCGTACGCCTACGCCGGTGTCCCCGAGCGCTACAGCAGTCACCTGAGCGACTGCGAGCACGGCTACTGGCCGATCATGCAGATCGAAGCGATCGGCTGGTTCCACGAGGTGTTCTTTGGCACGCGCCCGCCGGCAGGGCACCTGCGGCTGGGCGAGGACCTCCCCCACGGACGCTTCCGCCAGTTGGTCATTGGTGACCGGCCCGTGGAGGTGGCTGTGGAGGGCACGCCTGAGTTCGAACAGATGCGCGTGGGGAGCCTGCACGAAGATCCCGGCGCGGACGCCTTCCTCCCCATCATCGACGGCCGCCTGCGCGAGGCCCGGCGCTACCGCACGGAGCGCCTGAGCGATAGCGCGTACCTGCGGGAGGAGTTGGCGCGGTGCCTGGGCTTGCCGGCAGGCAAGCCGGACCCGCAACTCGTGTCGGCCGACGGTCCGCTCCGCCTGCAGACGGAGCCGGGGCTCACGGTGGCCGCGGGATGGCCCCGCCCCCCCGACACGGATCGTGGTCTCGTGCGCCTGGTGGTGGGCACCGCCATCGGCCGCAAGGCCCTCACCGACAACGGCTGTCCGCGGCTGGACCTGGCAATGCGGGAGGAGGCCGGGCTGGGGAAGGCGCTGTGGGCGCTGGTGTTGACCAACCGTCCGCCACTGGGCATGTGGGTGTGGGATGCGCTGTGTGTGGCACGGTGGCTGCGCCAGGAGGGCTTCACGCAGGTGGAGCTCGTGGGCGCAGGCGAGGCCGGGGCGGTCATCGCGCCCTACGCCGGCTTCCTGTCATTGGACGTGGACGCGGTGCGCCTCGTGGGCTCGCCCGGCGTGAGTCTGGATGAGATCGTGAGCCGCCATCCCCCCACCTGCCGCTACTGGGCGCACCGGTTGCTGTGGGTGGCGGACACGGTGGACCTGATCCGGGTGCTGCGGCAGCAGGGACGCTGGTTGGCCTGAGTCCCCGCCGTGCCGGCTCGCGATGGCGCCTCAGACCTCGCAATGAGACTGATTTGGGGGTGATGCGATGAAACGCTCGATTGTCGGCCCCTGGCGGTTTGTCTGCGGCCCCGGTGTCCTGCAGGACATCGGCCACCATGCGGCGGCGCTCGGGACCAGGGCGCTGCTCATGGGTGGCGGGACCGCCCTGGAGTTGACTGCGCCGACGATCACCAGCGCGCTGCAGGCCAAAGGCGTGCTGTGGCACGAGGAGCGCGGGGGACACGTCACCAAACGCCGCGCGGAAGTGGACGCCCTGGTGGGCATCGGTCGTGTGCAGCAGGTTGACCTGACCATCGCCGTGGGTGGTGGACGTGTCGGCGATGCGGGAAAATCCGTGGCGCGGGCGCTGAACGTGCCGCTGATCACCTGCCCGACCGTGGCCGCCTCGAATGGCCCCGGGACCTTCAGCGGCAGCATCGAGGGTGACGCGGAGCGCAGCTACTGGTACCGCGGGCCGGATGTGCTCATCGCCGATACGCAGGTCATCGTTCAGGCGGGGCCGCGTTGGCTCAACTCCGGCATGGGCGACTGCCTGCCCTTCGGGGGCATGTGGGAGATGACCGAGCGCCTGGGCCGCACGACAGGCGTCGAGCATGTACTCGGTCTGAGCGACTGCCACCCGACTCTCGCCTCGCAGGCCCTGGCGAAGCTCACCTATGACACCATCCTTGACTACGGCGAGGAAGCTCACCGCGCCGCACGGCGGGGCATCGTCACCGACGCCTTCAACCGCGTCGTCGAGGCAGTGGTGTACTGCTCGGTAATGGCGGTCGGCGCGTGCGGTGGCGTCGGCGGGGATCATGGCTACCACCCCGGCAACTTCCAGTGCTGTGGCAAGGAGCTGTACCACGGCGAGGGAGTGGCCTTCGGGGCGCTGGTGAACGTGATGCTCTTCCGCTGGGAGCGGGCGCGCATCTTGCGGCAGCTACGCTTCACCCGCGCCGTGGGGCTGCCGACGACGTTCGCCGACTTCGACCTGGTCGACATCACCACGCAGCAGGTGCGTGAGGAATGCCGGCGGATGGTGGGGGAGGGGTCTCAGCCCCGCTACGGCCTGCCGTGGCCCATCAGCGCCGAGGACGTCGCCGAGGCCATGCTGGAGATCGACTATCTCGGGCGGACGCACGGGTGAGCGGCCCACCGGCCGCGGCAAGCGCGTTGGCGCGGCGCGCCGACGCCACCGACAGACGGTGTGTGATGTCCCCCAGTGCTGGAACTCCGCGTGAGGAGAGCCGATCAATGTCCGCCCCCCATCGAGTAGCTCCCAGTCTGACCAGATCGGCGCGGTGGCATGTCCCGGCGCTGCTGCTGCTGGGTGTCTGCCTGGCCCATGCTGAGGTGTTCCCCACCGGCAAGCCGCAACAGCTCTTCCCGGGCGAGACGTTCCCGGTGCCGCCGAACTGGCAGATCCCCACGCTATCGACCGGGAAGGCCTTCCATCTGACCGCCTACTACGGTTCCTTCAGTGCCACCATCCAGACCCGGGAGGGGCCCAAGGTCTTCTCCGAAGCACTCCCCTGGGCGAAGGATTGCATCGTCCGCGTCGGCTGCGACCAACTGCAGAAGCCGGAGGTCCTCAAGGCCCTGCTCGAGGGCTGCACCAACCCCATCCTGCTCTTCGGCTACGGCCACTTCATGGAGCCCGATCACTACCCCGGACGCACCGCGGCGGAGGTAGATGCCTACTTCGACCAGGTCGTGAAGGCGAAGCAGGCCTTCGGCAAGCGCTTCCTGGCACTGGACTACGGCGAATGGACCTGGGGAGGCCTGGGCAGCACGACGAAGTGGCTGGAGCAGGACCTCGAGTTGTTCCACATCCCCCGGCCGACGAACCACGACGAGGGGGCGGCCTGGTGGAACATGACGTGGGACCGCATCTTCAAACGCTATCAGGATGCCGGCATTCCTCTCTACTCGTTCAACTGCTCGACCCTCAACCACTATGAGGCCCGCAAAGGCACCGCCATCACCGGGAATGAGATCGCGTACGGCAATCCCGCCCATGACGGCACGTTCATCGCCTTCTGCCGCGGTGCCGCCCGGCAGTTCGGTCTTCCCTGGGGCATGTATGCGGCCGAGTACGGGGGCCCGGGCGGGCACTCGTCGTGGCGAGGGCACTACCGCCCCGATGTGCGCCTGCTGCGGTCAGGCGCGGTGCAGGGGCCCTACACCGGCTTCCCGATCCAGCAGGAGCGACGGACCCTGTACACCTGCTACATGGCCGGCGCCAACTTCGTGATCAAGGAGTCGGACCCCTCCGGGGGCATGCTGGCCGGCTACGATCCGCTGACCGTCGAGCGGACTGACCCGCGGATCGTCGCGCTGCAGGACAAAGCCAAGCAGTTCGCCGGCCCCTACGCACTGCTGTGCCATGAGCTCCACGAGGGCATCGTCACCAAGCACGACCGCGGCACCCCCTACACCCCGATCGCCCTCCTGTTCGACAAGCATCACGGACTGGCATTCAAGTACTCCTTCACTCACGCCATTGGGAACATCCCCTACACCCCCGCCGACGAGCAGATGCGCGCGGTGCTCAACACAGTCTTCCCCTATGAAGCGAGGCCCTACGCCGCCGGGCCGTTTGGCGAGATCTTCGACGTGATCACCACCGAAGCCCCGGCAGCCGTCATCGACACCTACCGGGCGATTGTGTTGGTGGGGCAGGCACGAGTGAGCCCGGAGCTGGCCGAGACCCTCAAGCGGTTCGTCACGAACGGCGGCCTCCTCTTCACGGTCTGCGAGCAGATGACCCCGGAGCTGTGGCGCCTGGCGGGCATCCGCGACACGGGAGAGATGGGCCGGGACGCCGGCTACCTGCGGGCCAGCGACTTCTATGTCTATGGCACGGACGCCTACGACTACCACAAGGTCAAGCTGGCGGGCGCGGCGCCCCTGTTCGTGGCGAACAACTTCGATGACCGGGACTGGCCGGTCGCGACGATCAACCGCGTCGGCGAGGGCTGCGTCATCGTTGCCACCCCGGTCTGGCTGAAAGTCACCGGCGACCCAACACGCATGCACAGCCTGTTCAGCGAGATCATGGGCATGATCGCCGATGAGCTCGTGCCGGTGCGCCTCCGCGGCTCCGAGGTCAAGGTGATGTACAACCGCAACGCGGCGGGATGGGTGGTCACGCTGATGAATGTCCAGGGGATCACGAGCGCCGCCCCCGGCTACAAGCCGGCGATCAGGCGACAGAGCGCGGCCGGCGTCACCCTCGCGCCGCGCTTCCCGTGCGCCGCAGTCACGGAGTGGCTGACAGGCAAGCCGTTGGCGGGAGCTGACGAGGTGGCCCTCGTGGTCCCGCCGGGCGACATCCGTATCGTCGAGTTCCGCATCAAGTAGACAGTGCCGCAGCCGGACAGGGAGGCATCCATGAAGCTCAGCATAGCGCTTGTCGGCGTTGCCCTCGCACTTCTCGGTGGCGGCGCGTGCGCGGACACCGGCGGGACCGTCTTGTTCCTCGACACGTTCGAGGCGCCCGCGATCTCCCCCGACTGGACCGTCCACGAGGGCAAGTGGACGACCGCCGAGGGAGCGCTGACGAACACCGGCGGTGGCCTGATTGCCCTCAATCGGTCGCCGGGCAGCCAGTTCGAGCTGGAAACGGAGGCCAACTTCCCACCCAACTGGATGTCGCTCATCCTGTTCTACGAGAGCCCCGACGACTACGGCACGCTCTACTTCGGCGGGGGGTACTGGGAGCATTTCGAGATGGACGACGGGCGGATCGGCGACTATGTGCAGCACCGTGACCCCGAGATCACGCCTGGTGTCGACCACCAGGTGAGAGTGGTCGCCAACCATGGCCGAGTGACACTGTTCTACGATGGGAAGCTCAAGGGCGAGGCTGATCTGCGTCCTCGCCCGGGAGCCCAACTGGCCTTCCGCAACCTGGCGAACGGGGGCCGACTCAAGATCAAGCGCCTGCGCATAACCCGGCCGGCACTTGCTCAGACCACAACGGTCCGCGCACTGCAGCCCGCCGACCTCGCCGGCAGCGCCATCCACGTCGACTACGGTCTGGAGGAGAAGGCAGGTGCCACCGCGCGTCTGAGCGGCGATGTTGCCAGCGGCGTGGAGCTGGGGTACGTCTTCGCCGACGGTGCGGAGTTCGAGACCCGTTTCGCCCGGATCCCCCTGGCGGCCGCACAGTGCCGGCATATCCTGGTCGACGTCGAGGGGGATGCCTCGAGGAACAAGCTCTTCATCATCCTCCACGATCGCTCCGGTGAACAGCACCTGGTGGCCGAGGCCTTCCTCTCATGGCAGGGGTGGCAGGAGGTGGCGGCCAACCTGGCAGCGTTCGTGGACAGCCCCCCCGACAGGCAGAGGCTCCATACGCGGTGGGGGGGTGACGAGAACCAGCGGATCGACTTCCCCCTCACCGCGGTCGACATCGGTGTGGCCAAGCGCGACGCGCGAGCCAGGAGTAGCGGACAGGTGAGGTTCCGAAACCTCCGTCTCGCTCAGTGAATCGCGGGCCAACGGTGCGTCGTGCGCCAGCATGGCCGCCGAGACGGCGCCCGTTGCCGACCACCGTACATCACCACCGGGACGATCCCGGGTCCTCGGAGGAATCACATGCCCAAGCTGGCACTGCTGGGTGGACCGCCCGCCGTCACAACCCCACCGCGCGAGCGGTGGGTGCAGGTCAATGACGCGGTGAAGGCCGCCGTCAACGTGCTACTGGATCAGGGCGTCATCTCCGTCGGTGGCCCGACCGGCATCATCGGAGAATTCGAGGCGGCCTTTGCCGCGATGGCCGGCAGTCGCCATGCTCTGGCGATGAACAGTGGCACGGCGACCCTCCACTGCGCCTATTTCGCCGTGGGTATCGGGCCGGGCGATGAGGTCCTGCTCCCGGCCTACACCTGGCATGCCAGCGCGACGCCGATCATCCACTGCGCGGCGACCCCCGTGTTCTGCGATATCTGCCCCGAGACCTTGACCATTGATCCCGACGACGTCGAGCGCCGGATCACCGAGCGAACCAAGGCACTGTGCGTGGTGCACGTCTTCGGCAACGTCTGCGACATGGACCGCCTGTGCGACATCGCGCAGCGGAATGACCTCGCCCTCATCGAGGACGCCAGCCACGCCCACGGGGCGCTGTGGCAGGGCAAGCCGGTGGGCAGCTTCGGACACATCGGCTGTTTCAGCCTGCAGGGGGCCAAGGCCGTCAGCGGCGGGGAAGCAGGCGTGGCCGTCACCGACGATCCCGCTCTGCTGGATCGGATGATCCTGCTCGGACATTTCGGGCGCCCCCGACAGGGCGTGGTTGAGGTCGTCAACACCATCGGCGACATGAGCCTGGGCACGAAGTACCGGGCCCATCCCTGGGCCATCGCCATGGCCACCGTAGGTCTCCAGCGCCTGCCGGAGCTCAACGAGAGGCGTACGGCCAACTACGAGCATCTGAACGATCGACTGCGCGACTGCCCCGGTCTCGAGGTGATCGACGCCCTGCCCGGCGCAACGCGGGGAGGGTATCTCGAGTACAAGTTCAAGCTGACCGCCCAGGCCGTGCAAGCGGTCAGTCGCGAGCGGATCGTGGAGGCGATGCGGGCCGAGGGCGCACCGGTCACCGCCGACCGCTACTCCGACCTGAACTTCACCTACGGGCTGCTGCACGCCGCGCCGCTGTTCACCACGGTGAACCGCCGCGAGCTGGGCGGCTGCTTCTATGACCCGACGCGTCCGGAACCGCCCGTGAAGCCGTCGCTGCCGGTGGCCGAGACACTCAACCAGCGTCTGATCTCCCTGCCGGGGTACATTGACGTGACCCGGGAGTCCCTGACGGAGGTCGCCGCCGCCATGCACAAGGTCATGGCGCATCTGGAGGACCTGACTACATCATGAGATACTACTGGCTGGGGATCGTGGTGGCAGCGGTCATCGGTACGACGGCCCGGGGCGCCGA
>CAZIWQ010000103.1:0-245 GCA_964542355.1 uncultured Armatimonadia bacterium | reverse complement strand
AGCCGTGGCGGCAACTGTACCAGGGCGAGCAGGCCACTGGTGCGCAGGTGATTGCGCTGTGGCAGTTCCGACCCGGGGCGGAGACCGCCGATAGCTCGGGCCACGGGCATAGCCTGACGCTCCGCGGCGACAGCCGCTTCGTGCCGGGAGGGCTGTTCGGGCCCTGCCTGGAGAGCTTCCATTCCGACAAGGACGTGGCCCACGGGGCTTTGGTCAAGAGCCACCCCGGCCTCAGCCCCGGGGGA
>CAZIWQ010000102.1:0-11712 GCA_964542355.1 uncultured Armatimonadia bacterium | reverse complement strand
GGTCTGCGTCGCCGACACTCTGGACCGGGGAGGCGTCCGGCGGCGGGTTCCACCGCGTCAAGGACCTGCCGGGCGAATACGCGGGGATCGCCGCCAACGGCGACCTCGTCTACTGCCGTCCGCCAGGGAGTGTCGTGCGCATCAACCCTGACACGATGCAGGAGCGCGAGGTGCCGCCGCCAGCTTCTCCCCGATCCGCCGGATCCGCTCAAGCGACGCCCCCGGCGGGGTCGTGTCGGCGAGGCTGAAGACGATCCCCCGGCCATCACCCACCGCGGTGATGGCCGCATCCACATGCGCCTCAAACTCCCGCTCGCTCATGCTCTCGGGCAGCACCGCCACCGAGCAGAGCCCACCCCAGATCGTCGGCCGGAGCCCGAAGTCGCGGCGGTAGTCGCCAAGCGTCAGCCGCGTCATCGGCGCCGGGCACACCGAGTCCGCGACATCTACGCCGCACTCCACGTAGAAGTGGTTGAGCTGCAGGTTCTCTCCATCCGTGTGGGTGAGCAGGAGCTTCCCGACGTTGTGCAGCTCGTCCGCGGCCCGCTGCAGCCACGGCGCGATGTGCTGCTCGAAGAAGGGGGGAGGCGTGACCATCAGGTCATAGTTCGCGCCAACCAGGACGACCTCCGCCTCGCTACGCGCGCATGCGGCCACCACCTGATCGAAGTACGGCTGCATCGCCTGCGCGGTGTCGGCGATGACGTCCGGGTGGTCGTAGAGATCGAAGTACAGACGGTCGTAGGGCACGACTTCCTTGAGCAGATGATGCACCGGCGAGGCGGCCACCGTCCCCAGAGCCACGGCCACGCCGGCCTCGCCGATCTGCGCGCGATGCGCGCGGTAGTGCGATGGGTCCGGCTCGACGACCAGGTCCTCGAACAGCGCGGCGAGCAGGCGGTAGTCGTCGAGTGACTTGACCACCGGCTCCTCGACGTGCAGGAGCGTGATCCCCGCCCGGCGCATGCCCTCATCATAGCGCAGCACCGCCGACAGCTCGCCCGTGGGCAGCCGGTAGGTGACGCGGGTGCGATCGCCCTCGCGTGCGACGATCCTCCGGGTTCGGCGGAAGCGCAGGACATACGGCTGGTTCTTCACATGGTCGAGGCCGATGGCGCGGTCGCAGGCCTCGTCCGGGTCGGGCGTGTCGAGGAAGTTGGGGATCACGGCGTGAAAGCCGATACCCAGCTCGCGGGTGATGTCGAGCAGCGAGGCTTCGCGCCAGGCCGGGGGCAGTGTGCCGCAGTAGCGGTGAGCGTTGTACCACAGGTCGAGGCGCGGCACCCAGGGGAGGCGATCGACGGGCTCGCCCCTCAGTGCCGTCAGGATGCGTTGACGATGGGTGACGGGGCTCATCCCGAACCCTCCTCAGTCAGGTTCCGAGGTCGCTTGCCGGTGCCGGCCTGCCGCCGTGTGGGGCAGGTTCTCGAGCCTGCCGGCGTGGCCGTCTGCCATCCGCCGCGCAACGCGGTCTGGTGACCACTCCGACCACGGCAACGGCCAATAGCGCCTAGTCCGCGCGCGGGCGGTACTGCGGATCGCGCACCTCGCCGGCGAATGATGGATGGATGTTGTAGCGGGCGCCCCACCGGTCGTCACCCGGGAAGTCGCCCAGGAACGCCGGACTGCCCGACAGCGGCAGGTGCGTATCACTGGTGGCCCAGAGCTCCTGATCCACGAAGACCCGGGTCTGCGGCAGGCCGTACTGCACCTGCACGAGAGAGGCCTGGTTGAGTGTGAGCTTGCGCTCCGTCCGCAGCACGTGCCACCCGTTGGCCTGGCGGAGAGGGCCGGTGGTTCGCGGTCGATACACCTGCCAGACTAGCGTGCCGTCGCTGGCGATCGCCAGGGCGAAGTCGCCGGACTTGGCGGCGTTGATGCCCACCGAGTCCAGCACCACGCCGGGCCGGGTGTAGGTGAGCTGCAACGCGATCTCGCCGCGGGCGGGGTCGTAGGTACCTGGCATCGGCGCCGAACTACTCCCACCCGCAAGCTTGATGGCGGCACGGGGAGCCGGCGTCGCAGGCGCCGCAGTGACCGGGGGCGCCGGTGCCGGTGCCGGCGTGGGCGCGACTGCCGGCGCCGGAGTGGCCGGCACCGGCAGCGGGAGGCCGCCCCGTGCCCGCCACGCGTAGCGGTGCGTCACCGCGACCCCAACGCCCCGACCATTGCCGCACTCAACGATCAGCGCCATCTCGAGCTTCGGGTCCGTGTCCGCCTCCGTGAGCGGTGGCGTGATCCCCCGGCTATGGAAGGCGCCGTCCAGACGCGGGTTGATGGGCTCGTACTTCACCTCGGCCTGGCCGGGCTGCGAGCTCCCGTCCGCCTTCCGGGCCACCTCGGCACTCGCCACCGCCCAGCGCACCCGCTTCAGGTTGTTCACCGCCATCTCGCGCAGGATCGTGGTGCCGTTGCCGGTGCTGGCGGCGCTGAGGGTGATGCGCACGGGTTGCCCGGGGTGCAGGAAGGCGGGCAGCTCCGTCCACTGGTGTGTGGAGCTGACCGTGCTGGTGGCCCCGTTGAGTGGCCGGATGGTCGTGCGGGCCCAGGCTGAGGTGGCGTTGCCGCCACCCTCGAAGGTCTCGACCGGGTTGTTTCTGGCCGTGCTCACCTCGACCTTGCGGTCGGCGAGCACCCAGTAGCCGCCGCGATCGGTATCCTGCGCCGGCCCCAGCGTACCATCGGTGTGGACCCACATGGCGCCCTCAAGGTCCTTGCGGACCAGCTCCGACCGGTCGCCGATGCTGACCCAGAGGTCATAGCGCCCGCCCTTCTGCAGGACCTCGGCACTCACTGGGACCACGAACTGCACCTCGCCCTCGCGGGAGCCGTCAAAGCCGCTGGTGGGCAGCCCGGAGATGTCGATCGGCGCCAACTCGTTCGGTCCGGCGCCGGCAATGTCCGCCAGCAGCAGTAGCTTGTCGACGGGTGGATCCCCCCGGAGCGTGCCGTCACCCAGTAGGTCGAACAGCGGGGTCATCGCTCCCCGCAGCTTCGCCAACGCCTCCGGGCTGCGTGCCGGGTTGTCGAGGTCGACGGTCCACAGGACCTTGCGGGCCTGCGCCGCACGGGCGCTGGTGGGCTCTGCGACAAAGTCGAGTACCGGGCCGAACAGGGCCGGCGAATAGCTCACGACGGCGTCCATCGCCACTTGCCACTCGCGCAGGAACTTGGCGTAGAGCCGGACGTCGTTGACGCGTAGCTTCACGTGCAGGCCGTCCGCGCCGGGCGTCACCTCGCCGAACTCCAGAGGTTTGAGCAGGGCGGCATACTGGTCATTCGTGGGGACCTTCGAGGAGTACGTCTGCAGGGCGAGGTTCATGAGGCCGCCCTGCCCCTGACCGGTGCCGCTCTCACAGGCATCTCGATAGAAGCTGGTGCTCAGCGCGATGAAGCCGGCAGCCGTACTCAGGTTGCCCTCGAAGCCCCCGCCCTCGGCAAACGCCGGCTTGTTGTAGGTGGCCCCGAAGGCGCGCCGCATGAGGTCCCGGGGCACGTCGGCGGAAGCCAGCACCAGACTCCCCAGCCCGGGCACGGTGCTCCGCACCGAGTAGACATGCTTGACCTCCGCCACCTCAAGCTGGGAGTGGCGCGATCGCTCGGCCGGGACCTCCCAGCTTCCACCATAGGCGTTCACGAGGCTGTGGATCGCCTGGTCGGTGAGCCAGTGGGTGATCCAGCCGAGAGCGAAGGCCCGCTCTGCGGGCGTGCGTGCCTCCTTCAGGAAGCTGAGGCACAACTCACCGGTGCGCGCGTAGTGGCTCTCCGCCCCCGGGGAGTCCCGATGGGTCCGGTCACTGGCCACGAAAGCGACATCGGGGCCGGCGGCCCCGGCCAGATACGCGGCCTGCTCCCCCCCCACCAGTGTGGCGAGACGCGCGTTCTGGTTGAGAATGCGCGTGGCGGCATAGCAGTGGCCGGGGATACTGCTCGCGATCGCCGGCGGGAGCGACATTGTCAGCAGGATGGCAGCGCAGAGCGCCGCAACGCCAGTTCCGGTGTGTCCCATCGTCGTGCCTCCTGGATGTGTCTGTGCTGCCCCCGGTTGCAGGGCCCATGCGATGACAGGAGCTGGCGGAGCGGCCGAAAAGCCGTTCGGAGGCCGCGCCGCTACGCTCAGAGGCCCGCAGAAGCCACTCACAGCCATCTCGCCGCTGGCGACCCGGCCGGAAGTGGCCTTCTCGGCCGCTCTTCCAGGTTCACAGGTTGAGCAGGACCCGCAGCCCCTCCGCCGCCCTGTCCATCGTGGCGGGGCGAACCTGTCCCAGCTTGCGGATCAGTCGCTCCGCTGAGACCGAGCGGACATCCTCGCACTTCGCGAAGCTAGCCTGTCGCAGACCGCCCTCATCGGCCTCGAGGCGCACGTGGAAGGGGATGCCCCGTTCGCGAGTGGTGATCGGGAGGATGATCACGAGCCCGGCGGGCCCGTGGTTGAACAGGTCGACTGACACGATGAGCCCGGGCCTCCGCCCCGCCGGTTCGTGCCCGGGCACCGGATCGAGGTCCAGCATCCACACCTCCCCCCGCGACGGACTCGGCTGGCTCATGGGGTGATCTCCGTCTCCGCTGTCAGGTCATCGGCGAGCGTGGCTTCCCAGGCTCGCCGCTCCGCCATCTCCTCCGCCCATACCGCGGAGTCCGCACGCAGGGCCGCATAGGCCGCGTTGGCTTGCTCCAGCATGCACTGCCGCCGGTAGGCTTCGACTGCCTTCTCAAGCACAACGCTCATCGGCTCTCCGCTCTGCGTCGCGAGTTCGCGGAGAGTGGCTCGCGTTGTCTCGGGGAGACGCACCGTCGTAGTCGCCATCGGGCCCACCTCCTGTCTACATATCAGTATACATCGCTGTAGACCGGTCGGCAAGCCACAGGGGCGATCCCGCCGCCTGCCTCTTCTCGCAGGAGCCATCCCCGGGGACGGCGAATGCCATGCCTCACAAGGCCTTCGCGAAAGGTGGGTCACCCATGACCGACTGGACCATCGTCGTGCTCCTGGTAGCGCTCTGTCTGACAGGTTCTGCCACAGCCCAGCCCGGAGAGATCATCTTCGAGACGCGGGCCTTCGCGTGGCGGCTCAGCCCCGACGGCCGGACGGTCTCGCTGCGGGACAAGCCCACGAACCGTGAGCTGTGCGCCGCGCCCTCGCAGCCCGCGTTCATCCTCACTACCGGAGCTGGCATCTTCGTCCCCGCGGAGATCGCTCTGGCGGGCGATGTGCTCACGGTACGGTTCGCGGAGAATGCGGGCGAGTGCCGCTTCACTGTCGCAGCGGGCGACCGCCATCTCCTGCTCCGGCTGCAGGAGCTCAAGACCACGGCACCCCTGGAGCGATTGACGCTGTGCCGGCTGTTCACCCCGCGCGAGGGGAAGTTCGCCTCGGTGCTCAATGCGTGGCGCGGCCCCGACATGGCAGTAGCGCTCATGGGCCTGAGCCCCAACGTGTGTCCCGGTGAGACGCGCCCGCTGCATGGGTCGGCCTCCCCGGGCGCCACCGCCAAGGCCGGCTATGCCGGGGAGGCGCAGGTCGGCAAGGGCGCGGCCCGCCTGGTGGGCCTCAACCCCACGGAGGGTGCCGCGTGGACGTTCTGGCCACGGCGCCTGCCGAGACCGCTCGACCTGCGCGGGCACGTGGGCATCGGCGCCTGGGTGAAGGGTGATGGCAAGGGCGAGCTGCTCAAGATCCAGCTCCACGACAGCACGAGCGGCGACTACGGCCACTACCGCGACTACTACATCACCATCGACTTCACGGGCTGGAAGTACTGCGAGCTGCCCAGGCCGGTGGGCGAGGCCATCGACTACAGCGACATTGTCGAGTGCAACCTCTACTTCAACGGCATCCCGGCGAAGACGGACGTGGCGTGCCTGGTGGATGACATCCGCGCCCTGCGCAAGCTCACAGGGCAGCCCAGCACGGACCCCACGGACTGGGTGCTGGAGTCGTTCGAGGACCCATCGGTGGCGTACTTCGATCGGCCGGCGACTGTCCTGAGCGCCGATTGCCTGGCACAGTATGGCACCGAGGGTGCCGGGGTCGCGCTCATCGCCTGCCCCGACCGGGAGCTCGGGCCGGCCATCGCGGAGATGGAGCTGGCGGCGGGCCTGCCCAGCCCACGCCTCAAAGGCGCCTGGGGCAAGACCTCACCCGAGATCACGCGGTCCTACCTCTTCATCTTCGGGATGGGCATGGACAATGTCGATGTGGCCATCAACTATGCGCGCCAGTGCGGCTTCGGCGCCATCCTGATCGGCGACGCGTGCTGGACGCGGGGCTATGGCCACTTCACCCTCAACACCGACGCCTTCCCGCGGGGCATCCCGGACCTGCGCGCAACGGTGGCGCGGATCCACGCCGCCGGCTTCCGCTGTGGCCTGCACTTCCTCGCCGCCGGCATCTCCGCCAATGACCGCTACGTCACCCCGGTGCCCGACAACCGTCTGGTGATGGACCGCTTTGCCGAGCTGGCCGGGGACGTGGATGAGAAGGCCGCCGTCCTCCCGACCGTGGCCGCGCCCGAGGGCTTCCCGCCGCAGGAGGGCGGGTACACGGGCGATTCCGCCATCGTGCGCATTGGTGACGAGCTCGTCAGCTACGGGTCGCGCTCGCTGAAGGCGCCCTGCGGCTTCCGCGACTGCCGCCGGGGCGACTTCGGGACGACCCCTGCCGCCCACAAGCGGGGCGACCGCATCGCTCACGTCCGCCGCGGCTACGGCCTGTTCCTGCACGACATCGATACCACGCTCACCGCCGAGGTCGCCCGCAACTTCGCCGATGTCGCCAACGCCGTGGACGCCGACATGGCCTACTTCGACGGCTCGGAGGGCATGCAGGAGCCCCACTGGTACTACAACGCGCGGCTCCACAAGGCCTACTGGGACGCGTTGGGTCGCAACGACGTGCTGTTGCAGGGCAGCAGCCACTCCCACTACTCGTGGCACATCGTCTCGCGCGCGGCCTCGGCCGACGGCCATGGTGACCTCAAGCGCTACCTGGATGAGCGCATCCCCGGGTTCGCGTGGCTGGCCGACAACCTGATGCCGCTCGATCTGGGCTGGTACTACATCTACGGCGCCCAGACCACTCCGGACCAGATCGAGTACATCTGCCAGAAGGCACTGGGCTTCGGGTGCTCAGTGAGCATCCAGACCGACCCGGGGAACATCACCGGCCACCCACGCATGGACGAGATCATCAAGCTCCTGCGCACCTACGAGGACCTGCGCCTGGCGGGCACCGTACCCGAGGCGATGCGGGCCCGGCTGCGAGTGCCGGGAGAGGAGTACCGGCTCAGCATGGAGGACGGCAAGCCGCACTTCCGGCGAGTGGTGTATGGCAAGGAGACCCTGGTAACGCCGGGGGCCGAACCCGTCACGATCCCGATCCGCGTTGACCGCGCCCTGGGGACACCGCGCCTGGGAGTGGAGCTCCGGGCGGGTGGGCAGATGACTCCCGGGGCGGAGTATGATGCGCCGGGCACGTGGCTACTGGAGGACTTCGAGGACCTCGCCCCCTACGGCGTCAAAGACGCACGCCCCGGTGTCGGCACCGATCTGGCCGGCAGCACCAGCCCCGGCGTGACGCAGCGGCTCGAGTCGGCATCTGAGGGAGCAAAGCTCGGGGGGCACTGCGCCAGGTACACCGCGGTCAGCACGCGCAGCGACAACAACGGGTGGTCGGCGGTCGGGCGGGTACTGGACCCGGCCCCGGACCTGCGCGAGCACGTTGGCCTGGGGGTGTGGATCTGCGGCGATGGCAGCGGCGCCAAGTTCAAGATCCAGCCCCGGGACGCGGCGACTCACGCCCAGGACTACTACATCTCGATCGACTTCACGGGCTGGCGCTACTTCATCCTGCCGCGACCGGAGAAGCCGTGGCCGGAGCCTATCGTCTATGATGCGGTGAAGTCACTGACGTTCTACTTCAACAACATCCCGGCCGGGAAAACATGCACCGTGCTGGTCGATGGTCTGAAGGCTCTGCGGTCGATCGCCGAGGTGCCCTGCTCGGCGCCCGAGCTGGTGGGGCCGGACGGCTCCGTGCTGGGCTTCGACGCCAGCCTCGGCCGTGACTGCTACCTGCTGTACTCGGGCGGGGCTGCGGCGACCGTGAAGGCACCCAGAGCACCCGGCCGGGAGGTACCCGTCACCGGCCGCCTCGGCGCGCTCCCGGACGGGGCGAGCACGATCACCGTCCGCCCGTCGGCACACCAGACGCGCGAGCTGTTCGTGAAGACGATGGTGGTGTACGACTGAGGGCGTGGGGCGTGGGAACGGCGCAACGGCGGGAGGCGTTGGCTTGGCGGCATGCTCGTGGAGCGAGCCGTTCCTGGGACCGCGAGCGTCCCGCTCGCAGCCGTTGGCCGTTCTGTGGGGCGCGGGCCTGTACCGCGCCAGGGCGGCGCGCCATCCCGCCCTGCGGGACGCGCCCTACAACGGCCAACGACCAACACCGGCGGGGTCCCGCCCTGCGGGACCCGCCCTACAGACGGCAACGGCAACGATCAGCGACGGCCGTCCGCGGGGGCGCTACTTCACCGCCGCCCCGATCGCCTCGCAGACCTCCGCGGGATAGGCCTGCGCGAAGAGCACCTGGGGCACGCGCTTGCCGTCCACCGTGAGCTGCATCGTTCCGACGTCGCCCGCCATCACCAGCTCCCATGCCGTGCCAGTCTGCTCAGGCGTCGGTGTGAACTTCAGCTTGCGCCCGGAGTCGCTGTCTTCCCCGGTCCCCATCACGCGCGCGGCCCCGTCGGGTGAGGTGGCCTGCATGGTCACGGCGCCCTCGTTGACCGGTGCGCAGGTGACCAGCACCTCCCGGGCGCCGGCAGGCACATACAGGAAGTAGCGGGCCCCCGCATACACCACCAACCGCCCCGGTAGCGGGTACGCAACCGGCAGCGCCGGTGCCACGCCGATCGGGTCCATGACACGGCCCATGCTCCCCTCGCCGGCTACGCGGACACGGTAGACACCCTTCTGCCCGTCGGCCGCGACCTTCACTTCGAAGTCGCGCGGCCCCTTCGGCACCCGCTCCTCGGCCCGGAACACCTCCGTGCCATCCGGCGCGAGCATCACCACCTGGTAGAGGCGCTCGGGGTAGGTGTGCGTGGTGTGCACGGTGGCCGTGAAGGCCTCATCACGAGCATCGAGCACCATGCATTCGGTCGTCTCGATCTTGGTCGGCTTCCCGTTCACGGTGGGTCGGTCGCGCTGGAGGGGCAACTGGAAGCCCGGCCCGGCGACGAGCAGGGGATCCGGCGCTACCGGCTTGCCGTACTCCGCCAGGGCTTTCATGAACGCCGGCAGACGCTGGATGATGTAGCCGCCGAGCGAGACCTGGCCCGACTGCATGAAGCCCTGGAGCAGCGGGTCGTCACCCCGATAGACCGAGGCCACGGCCTTGTCGCATTCCCACACTCCCCGGCCGAGGTACTTCGGGTCGCGCGTGACGAGGTACGCGTAGGCGAGGATGTTCATGTACTCCCGCGTGCCCCACAGGGAGGACATGTCCCCATAGCCCTCCAGGTACGCATCGGCCCAGCTCACCAGTGCCTTGCGGGCCGCCTCGCTGTGCGTGAGGTCCCAGTAGCGCTCGAGCCAGGGCGCGTAGTTCTCCCACTCCGGAAACGCACCTCGCGGGATGAGCTTGTCCTTGTAGTGCGGCCAGTAGGACAGCACGTGCTCGGAGTACTTGACTGTGCCATCCACGTTCTGCACCCGGGTGGTCAGGTGGGTGAAGAACTTCTCGATGATCGGTCGGTAGCTCTCATCCCGCGTCTCCGCGTAGTAGTCAATCAGTGCGGACATGGTGCCGGCACCGGAACGCGAGCCGAAGGGCGCGGTGAACCGCTGCTTGACGGCCTCCGCCCACTCCTGCGCCACCTCCAGCCCCCACCGATCGCCGGTGAGGTGGTAGTACCACAGGGCATAGTCCGTCATCGAGTTGTAGTCCATCAGGCGGTTCCCCGAGTGCCAGTGGACGATGCCCTTGTAGTCATTGAGGGCGCCCTTGAGCTTCCCGCGAGGGTACGCCAGGGCCTCGAACTCCGGCGTGCTGTAATGGCAGTAGTCGAGGTCCATCACGTGCCGGGTATTGCGGATGGCATACCGGAGGTACTTGGGGTCACCCGAGCGGACGTACAGCAGCCACGGCACCCGCGGCGCCCCATGGTGCGTGTTGCGCCAGGTCCGGTAGGCATCGTCCCATCGGTGCTTGCTCATGTTCCACGCCGTATGGCTGTCGCCCCAGTTCCACATGCCATAGTCGCGCGTGAAGGCCTGCATCCGTTGCTCGGCGTCGAAGTTATCGCTGATGAGCTTCTCGTAGCGGGGGAACAGGTTCGGGCTGACGGGCTGCATGGCACCGAAGATGCCGGAGGCACACATCCAGCCGGGGTCGGCCAGGCAGGAGGGAGGGTCGGCGAGCACGCGCGCCAAGAGTGACTGCGCCGCGTCGGCGCGGTCGGCGTCCACCGTAGCGGCGACCGGGGGCGTGAACGTAAGCCAGACCTCGTGCGTCTTGGCCACACCCATCGCGTTGGCATTGGCCGAGGAGCGCAGATAGCGATAGTCGTTCTCGCTCAGGGCCTGCTGATGCTTGTAGTAGGCCTCCGGCGGCTGGAAGTCGAGCACCTCGCCCTCATGGGCGTACCAGATGTACTGCAGATTGGCATCATCAATCTTGCGGTCAGGGTCCCTCACGCCATGGGCGGGCCAGACGTGGAAAGTGAGGCGGTCGGGCGTGACGGTGAGCTCCTTGGGGAAGAGCTGACGGAAGTCGCGGACGGTCAGCGCACAGCCGCCCTGCGGCCCGCGCGTGGTGACCAGTCCCCGCGGCTGACTCGCGGGCGTGGCGGCATGCGACGAGAGCCGATAGCGGTCGAAGTCGTACTGCACGAGCGCCTGCGGCTCGCGCCCCGATACCTCGCCGCCCGTGACCGTGCCATCCTCGAGCCAGAAGCCGCACGACGCGCTCTCGATCGGCAGCGAGAACCCGATGTCGCGGAAGCGCAGCTTGCGGGAGTCCTCCGTCATCAGCCAGGTGTACATGACACGCACGTGGGGCTGCCCGGCAAAGAAGTGGTAGCGGATGATGAACTGGCACTTGCGGTCGCCCGCGGGGTTGGTGAACCAGCCGCGGGTGGTGATGACCGTGCGCAGGGGGCCCTGGCTCTCGATCTGCACCTGCGGCGTCGCGTCGAGGCACGCCCGGAACACCTGCCCGTCGTCGGTGACGAAGTAGGCGCCGCCGTCGTGGCGGGGGGGCAGGTGGACGGCCTTGCCATCGCCCACGCTCGCGAGGCCGTTGCAGTGCGTGCGACTCAGCTCGATCTGCAACGGCCCGGTATCGACGGTGTACGTGGCAGGTGTCTCGACCACCTTCACGGGGGCAGGGATCGCGCTGCGCCTGACACCCTCCCCGTAGGACAGCGACAGCGTGCGGCCATTCGCGGGGATGTCGACCTGGAGGTCGACCAGCAGCCAGCGGACGCTGCCGTCCGGGTGCTGGCTGGTGCAGACAGCCTGCAGGGGCAACTCGCGGCCCTGCTCATCCCGGAGGCACACCTGCTGGTCGGAGGCCAGCACGCCCGGGGGGAACGGCACGCCGGTGGTCAGCGGATAGCGCGTGACCGCCAGGCGGGACGGATTGGCGACCGTGAGGGGGAGGCTGGCGGCCGAGGCCGCGCCGAGCGCGGTGAGCATGAGCACAGCGAG
>CAZIWQ010000101.1:0-11722 GCA_964542355.1 uncultured Armatimonadia bacterium | reverse complement strand
TTCGTTCCCCAATATACCTCAGGCAGTCGCGCCAGCGCAAGAGGCAATCAGTCGCAATCAGTCGCCAGGCCGGTGCCCTGGGGCACACTCGGGAGCACACCAGGGGTCACGTCGGGCGCCAAGTCGGCGCGGTCCGCGAGAAGAGATGGACCGGGTCTGTCTGTGGCCGGGGGCGATCAGCTCGCCGCGCCGCCGAGGAAGTCCTGGCTGATGCGCTTCTGGATGGCCGCGATCTGGGCGCAGGACTGGCTCAGCAGAGCCTCCTCGTGGGGGCGCAGCCTGCGGGAGGCGATCGTGCTATCGGGGGTACGTCCCGCCCGCAGTCCCTCGCTCTCATTGCGCAGGCGCAGGCCCGTCAGCGCGGTGTACGCCGCGGCCGTCTCCTCCTGACTCTCCCGGGTCAGGGCGCCGTGTCCGGCCAGCGCCGCGAGCCGCTCCAGCGTATGGGTCTGATACAGCTCCTGCTGCAGGGAGTACAGGCGCGCGAAGCCCACGATGGCCCCCGCCGCCTCCTTGAGGTTGAGCTGCCCGGGCCCCCCACCGGCGACCACGCGCCCGAACAGACGCACGGGGGGCTTGACGAGCAAGCAGTTCTGCGCGAGCCGGGGGAGGAAGGACGCGCTGGCTTGCACGGCCCGATGCACGTGCCGCCGCAGCTCATGCGCCAGCCTCACCTCCCCGTGGACTGCCCGGAAGTCAAAGCAGTTGGCGACTTCCGCGAGCTGCTGCGCCTCGGCCTTGCCGATCCACTCGCTGAAGTACCCCTGCCAGGCTCCCAGCGGCTGGCACCAGCGCGGGTTGTTGGCCATGATCTGGCTGCGACACGGGGGGAAGCCCGCCTCGTCCAGCCACCCGCAGACTCTCTCGCCGAGCCGGAGCAGGTAGGCGGCGGCGGCGGGCACTTCGCGCCCGTCGGGTGACTGGTAGATGATGGCGTTTTCCTGATCGCTCCCCAGTGTCTGCTCCTGGCGGCCCTGGCCGCCGAGCGCAAGGAAGGCAAAGGGCACCGGCGAGGGTCCCAGCTCCGCCTCCGCGAGAGCGATGAAGCGCTCGGTGGCGGCGTCGCAGACGGAGGAGATCAGGCGCGTGATCCGGTCGGCGTCGGCGCCGGTGTCGGTCAGTGACTGGACCAGCCGCGGCGTCCGCCGGCACGAGCGCACGACCTCCTCGGCCGTTGTCGCGCCCGCGACCTCCCGGTTGAGCACCATCGCCCCGTAGCTGCGGAATTGCAGCAGTTCCTGGTTGCGGAGGACCCCGCTCACCTGTCCGCTCTCGTCAGTGACCGCCAGATGCTGGATCCCGCGCTCCTCCATCCGCAGCAGGGCCTCATAGACCTGCGCGTGCGCGTCGATGGTGATCAGCGGCGAGGTCATGACCTGGTGGGCGGGTTGGTCGAGGTCGCCGCCGGCTGCCACGACGCGGGCCCGCAGGTCCTGGTCGGTGATGATGCCGACCACCGCGGACCCGGAGCGCACCAGCGCCGCCGTCGCCTGCTCAGCCGTCATCATCGCGGCGAGGGAGTGCAGCGGGGTCTGCAGCTCACACAGCACTGCGCGGCGCTGCATGGCGCCGACCTGCTCGTGCAAAAACAGCAGCGAGGCCTGCAGGCGCTCGGCGAGCGCCTCGTGCGCCATGTTGCGCTGCACGTGCACGGTGACATCGGCCAGCACCCCGTCCACGGAGCGCGCGGCCTCTCGGTCATCGCCAACGAGCACTGCCTGCAAGTCGATGGCGCGCGTGGCCGGGGCCTCCGTCGTCACGGTCAGGCGGCGCTCGGCTGACCCGCGTTGCTGCAGTTCAGTCAAGAACTCGTCATAGGCGGCGCCATCGGGGAACAGCTCGCGCAGTGTCAGTGGCGCGGTACTGTGCCTCCCGTGGGCTGCGGTCAGGATCTCCGTCGCGGCGCGGTTGGCTTCGGCGATCGTCCCCCGTGCCGTCGCCCGCGCCCGGAAGACCCCGATCGGGATGTCATCCACGATCTCCTGCAGGGACTGCCGGCGGCGGGCGGCGGTAACGGTCTCGCCACCACCGCGCCGGCGCTGCAGGCTGACATCGCGCACCAGCACGATAAACCCGTGCTCCTCGCCGACCGTCATGCGACTGAGCGAGAACACGCACTCGATCAGCACCCCGTCGCGCCGCCGCAGCAGGCCATCGAACCCCTCCACTCCGGCTTCGCCTTCCTCGATCCGTCGGATGTGCGCCCACGCGGCTTCGTTCTCCGGGGTCACTGCCAGCAAGTCGGCCGGCGCCAGCCGACCCAGCTCCTGCTCGGTGTAGCCCACCAGGTCGAGGAAGGTCGGGTTCGCGTAACGGCAGCGCCCATCGAGCACCAGGAGCGTTCCCTCGGTCGTCGCCTCCACCAGTGACCGGTACCGCTCGGTGGAATCGCGCAGGCTCTCCTCCGTCGCCGAGCGTTCGCGCTCGAGGGCCAGGCTCTGGTGGATGACGTAGAGCATCAACAGTGCCACCACGACCGTGATGCCGAGCAGCGTGTGCACCAGGTTCCGCTGGACGCGCGCGATCTCTGCGTGCACATCCTCCAGGTAGATCCCGGTACCGATGATCCAGCCCCACGGGGCGAACCCGCGGATGTAGGATTCCTTGGGCACGACGCGAGTGGGATCGTCTTTCCACTGCCAGTAGTACTGGATGTACCCTTCGCCCTGCCGGCGCACGAGCCGGGCGAACTCGACGAAGATCCTGACCCCGCGGGCATCACGGAAGTCGGCCATGGACTTGCCGTTGAGATCCGGGCGGTACGGGTGCATGATGATGCGCGGCGTGAGGTCCTGCAGCCAGAAGTAGTCCTTGCTCTCTCGCCCGTAGCGGAGCGACTCGATCCGCGCCCGCGCCTGCGCCTGCGCTTGCGCCCGGGTCATCAGCCCGGCTTGCTCACTGCGGTAATGGGCGGCGAGGATGCTCCCGGCCGAGTTGGTCAGCTCGCGGATCATGTCGCGCTTGCGCTCCATGAGCGAGCGCTGGAACGTCGGCAGGAAGACACCGAACATGGCGCACGCGAACAGACCCAGCGCGAGGAGGGTGGGGACGATGAAGTGGAAGGCAAGGCGGCGCCACTGGGGGCGCGGGCCGTCAGGCGGCGGCCCGGAGGAAGCGGGGGCATTGGCGCGGCTGTCCCCGTCGTCGCGCACGGCACCACCGTCGTTGCCCGCCGCAGCGAGAGCAGCGCGGTCGCTGGCCGGTTGCCCCGCCCCCGCACGCGGGCCCCGGGGCGCGGCACCGGAGCACGGACGGCCGTCGCAGTCAAGCCACGTCATCACATTCATGCCGGATACCTCGTACCGCCGCCACGGATCCGTGGCCCCCCCGGCAGGCCGGCTCCCGATGAGTGCCTCGGCCACTGCGCCACCATTGTACCCCCTGGTGCGGCAGCGTCAACACACCCGTTGCGCTGCGGCTCGGTTCTGAAGGGTGCATGGCAAGGCGGCGGGGCACGCCCTGAGGGACTCGCCCTACAGAACGGCGGACGACAACAACGGCCAACGGCACCGAGCGGGACGCTCGCGGTCCCAGGAACGGCTTGTGACATGAACATACCGCCGCGCCAATGCCCCCCTACGCTCCTACGCTCCTACGCTCCCAAGTGATCACGCTCCTGCCGTAGCCCCACCGCCGGCCCGTCACCTGCCTCCGCACGCGGCCAACACCGCGCGCACGATCGCCTCGGCGTCGATCCCGCAGCGGTGCCTGACATCACGATGGCTGCCGGACATCACGGCACAGACGTCCTGCAGCCCGAGCCGGCAGAGCGGCGTACCCGCCCCGGCGTCGGCCAGCACCTCCGCCACCGCCCCGCCCAGCCCCCCGATCACGGTGTGCTCCTCGAGCGTGATGAGCCGCGGCGTCGTCTGTGCCGCCCGCAGGACGGCGTCCGCATCCAGCGGCTTGACGGTGTGCATGTCCAGGATGGTGATCGGTAATCCCTGCTCCGCCAGCAGGTCGGCCGCCAGCAGTGCCTCTGCCACGATCGGCCCGCAGGCGATGAGGGTGGCCGCGTCGCCTTCGCGCAGGGGGATCGCCCGCCCCACCGCGAAGCTCCGTTCGGCCTCCGGCAGGCCGAGCGGCAGCTCGCCGCCGGCGAGGGCAATGTAGCAGGGCCCGTCGCTGGCCGCCGCGGCGCGCACCGCCTGCTCGGTCTCGTAGCCGTCCGCCGGCATGAGGACAGTCATCCCCGGGATGAGCCGCATGAGCGCGACTTCCTCCATCGCGTGGTGCGTAACGCCCCACCCCGCGAACATGAGGCCGCTACCGTACGCCCCGATGACCTTAACATTCCGGCAGCCGTAGCCGAGGTCGGTGCGGATCTGCTCGAAGCAGCGCATCGTCACGAAGGGGTTCATGCCCAGGGCAAACGGGATCTTCCCGCGCACCGCGAGACCCGCGGCGACCCCGATCAGGTTCTGCTCGGCGATGCCGACCTCGATCGCGCGCTCCGGGAAGCGCTGGGCCAGCCCGGCCAGGAACCCCCAGCAATCGCAGCTCACGCCGCAGATGCGCGCGTCGTTTTCGGCCAACTCCACGATCACGTCGCAAAATCCCAGTGCCATGTCACCCCTCCCCCCTCTCGCCCAGCTCAGCGAGGGCCGCGGCCAACTGCTCCGTGTTGAAGTGGGCCATGTGGTGGGTCTCGATGAAGGAGACACCCTTGCCCTTGGTCGTCTGGGCCAGGATCAGCGACGGACGGCCGGGCTCGAACGGCAGGGCCTCCAGCGCCGCCAAGATCTGCGCCATGTCGTGCCCGTCGATCTCGCGGACGCTCCAGCCGAAGGCCCGCCACTTGTCCGCCAGCGGCTCGAGGGCCATCATCTGCTCGGTGGGCCCGGTCTGGTACTTGTTGCGATCCACGATGGCGACCAGGCTGTCGGCGTTGTGATGGGCCGCGGCCATCGCCGCTTCCCAGTTCGACCCCTCCTCCAGTTCGCCATCGCCCAGCAGCACGTAGACGCGGTTGGGTGCCTGGTCCATCCGCAGGCCCAGCGCCACACCCAGGCCGATGGATAGCCCATGCCCCAGCGACCCCGTCGAGACGTCGATGCCCGGTGTGAGGCGCGCGCAGGCGTGGCCCGAGATGATGCTCTCCGGCTCCAGGTGCGTGGTCAACACCTCCGGTGGGAAGAACCCGCGCATCGCCAACGCCGCGTCCAGTGCCGGGACGCAGTGCCCCTTGCTCAGGATGAAGTAGTCGCGCCCATCCCAGTGAGGGTTCGTCGGGTCCACCTGCATGGTGCGAAAGTACAGCGCCGCCAGCAGGTCGGCGATGGAGAGCGCCCCGCCCGTGTGACAGTCCGACATGCCCGCGATGCGGGCGACGTGCACCCGGATCTGCCGCGCCTTCTCCTGCAGATCAGCAATGATAGCCGCTCGCTCGTCGTTCACGAGTGCCTCCTGTTCGTGGTGCGGGCCGGCGCCCCGCCAGCCGTTCCTGCCGTTGCCGTGTAGGAGCGCTCCCCCGAGCGCGATGGGGCGGGGGGCTCTCCCCCGCCCGCCGTTTCCCGCCGTCGCCGTTCGCCGTTGCCGTGGTAGGAGCGCTCCCCTGAGCGCGATGGGGCGCCGCGCACCAACCGCCACGCGCCGGGCGTGCGGCCCTCTCCTGCCACGGTGCTCTCCTGCCGTCGCCCCGCGTCGTCACGGATGACTTCCGCCGCGCGGTCGCGCTCAGGGGAGCGCTCCTACCACGGCAACGGCGAGAACGAACGGCCACGGCGGCGCGGTCCCGCCCTGCGGGACGCGCCCTACAGACGGCAACGGCACACATCGACATCGGCGCGCCATCCCGCCCTGCGGGACGCGCCCTACAGACGGCAACGGCAATCCGGCTCCCTAGCCCCACAACCCCCGCCGCTCGGCCTCGTGTAGATGTCGCTCCGGGTCCTCGGCAATCGCCCGCAAGAGCTTCGCATAGTACGTGTAGTCGCTTAGCGACACATCCGGCGGGACGAGGTGATCCACCTGCGGGAAGAACCCGCCCTGCGCGCACAGCCACGGGATCTTCGAGAACAGCTCGCGCTCGATGGCCGCGGGGCCATGGGCCAACGCGCGCTTGTCCACGCCCCCCATCAGCACCAGGTCGCGCCCGTACTCGCGCCGCAGCCGCACCGCATCGCACCCCGCCGCGACCTCGCAGGGCCGCCAGCCATTGACGCCAACCTCGAGCCACAGCGGGATCAGCACATCGTTGTTGCCGTCGCTGTCCACGATGATATGGCGGACGCCGTGGGCATGGCACACGTCGGCGATGCGCCGCAGGCGTGGCAGCATGAACTCGCGGTAGAGCGCCGGCGAGCACAGCGGGGCCGTCTTGTGCCCCATGTCCTCCCAGTAGAAACCCCAGTCGAACTGCACGCGCGCGAGGAGCGGCGTGATGAGCCGGATGATGTACTCGCAGATATGCTCGCAGATGTCGTGCACAAGCGCCGGATCATCATAGAACGCGAGCGACAGTGCCTCGACACCCATCAGACAGCGCGGCCAGCCGTAGAGCGACCCGCAGTAGATCGAGAGTGGGTAGTCGTGCTGCTGCACGGACGCGACCCAGGCCGCCAGCTCATCCGGTGGCGGGAGGCGCTCGGGCGAGGCCGCATCCAGGCGCGGCTTCACCACCTGCTCCCAGTCATCCCGGTTGCGCACCGGATAGCGGAGCCACTGCGGCATGCTCCCCAGTGGATTGTCCTTGCGGATGCGATAGGTGTTCGCATCTTCATCGGTGATGACCTGGTGCTCGGGCGTGTCTTCCAGCACCCGGCGCTCCAGCGGTGGGAACAGTGACAGGCCGTGCACTGGTGCACCGGAGCTCACGCGCAGCGGCGCCCCGCCGCCACCGTGGTCGGTGCCGAAGTGGGCCGCGAGGTCGGCAGCGGCCGACAAGCCCTCGGCCCACCAGCGCCGCATCGTCTCCTCCCAGGCCCACAGCGGCAAGAGGTACACCCGGTCTACCGGTGCGAAGTCCGCCGTCGCCAGAAAGCGCTCGCGCTCCGTCATGCCGGCCTCCGGTCAGGGATAGGGTACCGGCTCTGAGTGTCCACTCGCCGATGACCGCTCCGCCGTCTGCAGCACCGTGATGACCCGCCGGCCCTCCTCGGCCGACACCGGCACCGGCGCGCCGCGCAGCAGGTGGTCGGCCAGCTCCTGGTAGTATGTGCCCCAGTCCGACTCCTTGTATGGCAGCGTCTGCTCGCCGCCGGGGGTGCGTAGTGTCAGGGCGCCACCGGAGGGGCCGTTGACCTCGTGGCAGTAGCCCGCGATCGCCCCGGCGCCACTGTCGACGATGGCGCCCTGCGTGCCGAGGAGGTACCACAGATAGGGCTTGCCGATCAGTGCCGCCCGCGAGCAGCAGACCTCCGCGGCAGCGCCATTGGCGAAGCGGATGATCGCGCGCGTGTGGTCCTCATTACTCAGGGCATCACTGCCGAGGCGATGGAAGAACCCGGTGACCGCCACCATCGGGCTGTCGATCATGGACAGCACCCAGTCCACGGCGTGTGCGCCCCAGTCATAGAGCTCGCCGCCCGAGATGGCCTTGCTGGCCCGCCATGGATCGCTCGGCCCGTGATACTCGCCCGGGCCGTAGCCCATCGTGCAGACCTCGACCTGGAAGACCTCGCCGATGGCACCGGACTTCACGAGCTCGTGGATCAGCCGCACATTGCCGTCATGCCGGCGGTTGTGGTAGACCGCCAGCGTCCGGCCGGCCTGACGGGCCGCCGCGATCATCGCATCGGCCTCAGCGATGGTCACGCACATCGGCTTCTCGACGACGACGTGCTTGCCGGCCTGGAGGCACTCGACGGCCAGCCGGGCATGGGTGTTGTGAGGGGTAACGATCGTGACGAGGTCGAGATCCTCCCGGCGCAGCATCTCGGCGAGGTCGCGGTGGATCGCGACACCGGGGAAGTCACGGGCGGCTTTCGTCGCGCAATCGGCGTCGCGGTCACAGATGGCCCCGAGCTCCATCTCGGGCACAGCCTCGAGCCAGCGGCCATGCATGTGGCCCCAGTCAAAGACCGGTCCGTACCCGATGATACCGCAGCGGATTGTGCGCACGGTGTTGCCTCCTCGTGTCAGGCCGGTGGTTCCTCTTCGGAGCTCTCGCACCTGCCGGCTATCGTGAGGCGGCCAACGCAGGCCCTCACCGGCCGGGCGGCGAATCTCATCCCGTCCGACTCCCATCTATCGGAGGAAGCCTGCATGAGATCCCGGATGCTACTGAACATCGCTCTGTTCGCCTCGCTGGCCACCGCGGCCTGCGCCGACTGGCAAGACCACAAGGACCTGCCGGACTGGGCCCGGCGCGGGTACGCGCAGTGGGGACATGGCGCCAACATCAACGGGCGCATCAAGTGGGGCCCCGGCGGCTACGGCATCGATGTGCCAAACGTCCGGCTGCTGTTGTACTGCGGGCGCAACATCCAGCAGACGATCTCCTATCTCACCCCGGAGGCCGAGGCACTTGCTCGCGAGGGGGGGCTCCGGCGACAGCCCTACATCTGCAGCCAGACCGTGTGGTGGCAGAGCGAGGAGACCCAGACCCCGGAGCTCACGCAGGCAGTGCGGCTCGGCCTCGACGGCAAGCCGATCATCATCTACGGCAACCCCGCGCGACACTGCGGCTGCTACAATGCCCCCTTCTGGCTGGAATACACGCAGCGCAAGATCAAGCGCACCCTCGCCGATGGCGGGGGGCATGTCGACTCCATCTTCTTCGATAACCCGGTGCCCTACGACTGCTACTGCCCCCGGTGTCGCGACGGCTTCCGGGCGTTCACCACCAAGACCTTCGGCGTGGCGATGGACCTCGCGCACGCCGACGCGGAGGCGCACACGCGGTTCGCCCGGGCTCTATTCCAGGCCGAGTCGGCGCAGGAGTTCTTCCGGCGGCTCAAGGCCTACGCTCGCAGTCTCGACCCGACCCTCACGATCTCACCAAACCTCGGCGTGGGCAGCGCGATCAGCACCTACTTGACCGCGTATGGCGCCACCGACATGGTCTTCTGCGAAGAGGGGTTCCGGATGCCGCCGTGGGAGAGCACGGTGGGCGACTACAAGCTCGGGCTGGCAGCCTCGCACGGACTGGCCACCGGGCAGCTCCTGGGCCTGTCCGAGATGCTCCGCCGCGCCCGCGCGCTGTCGCTCGAGCCCGGGAACGAGCTCGGCATCCTGGAGTCGTTCTACTATCCCGAAGAGCACAAGCTGGCAGATGCCGAAGCCCTCGCCTGCGATGGCACGTACATCGAGTCCTTCGCCCTGCGGGAGCAGAAGATCACGATCGATGACCTGCCCCATCACGTGGCGGTGCGCGAGGCCCTCCACCAATACGCGACGTTCGAGCAGGCGCACCGCGACCTCTATGACCTGGCCCAGCCCGGCTCTCGCATCGCAGTGGTCAACTCGATCTGGAGTGAGTTGGCCGGCTCGGGGGGCCGCGCCGCCTTCCGGAGCACGTGTGAGGCGCTCAGTCGTGCGGGTCTCCCCTACGAGGTCCTCGTCGAGGATGACCTCACGCCCGCGCTGCTGGCGGCCTACCGGCTGGTGATCGTGCCGCAGGTGCGGTCGCTGGCGGCCGCCGATGCCGGGGCGCTCCTGGAGTTCGTGCGTGGCGGCGGAGCCGTTGTGCGCACCGGTGACTTGGCCGCAGGCGACCGCCTCGACCGTCCCTACTCCCCGGAGACGCGTCCGGAGCTGGCGCGGCTGCCGGCCGGCGAGCCGCAGGCTGTCGGCAAGGGCTGGTTCTGGTACCCGCCCCGCACGCTGGACAAGTACCCGCCTGCCGAGCTGTGGCAGCTCTTGGAGAAGCTAAGCGGGACCCTCGATTGCCGAATCAGCCCGCCCTCGCCGAAGCTGTTTGCCAACATGCTGCGCACCCGGGACGGCAAGGCGACGACGATCCACCTGGTGAACTCGGACTTCACCTTTGCCGAGATGCCCTCGGCCGACATCCGCGACGACAGCGGCTGGCCGCGCGCCCGCACGTACTTCGCCGACACGCGCTCACGGGCCCGCAAGACACTGCTGGTGCCCGACCCCACAGCCCTCAAGACCCCGGTCTTGCGGTTCTTCGGCAATTCGTGCTGGGGCTGCACGGACAAGATCACGCTGGTGGTCACCTGCAACGGCCAGGACCTCGCGGCCCTGAAGGGCTCGGCCCTGCACGAGACCAAGTGGTATGAGGTCCCCGTGCCCCCGGGGCTCATCCGGACAAGCAATGAAGTAGTGTTCCGGGTGACCGGGGAGCCCAGCGGCCATCCCGACTGGTTCGCCCTGAAGCTCGACACCGAGGCGACGACCCGGCGCTCTTCCTGGTCGGTCGACGACGGGAAGACGTGGACGGAGGCCGACCTGTCGCTCGACGGCGACGTGCAGACCGGCGAGTACCTGGTGCGGCTGGGTGCTGCCGGCGCTGAGAACGCGGTAGCCAAACCGGAGGACTTCATGGGCAAGTGCCAGGTGCGGCCGGCGAGGGACATCGCTGTCATCGTCCGGCGCGCGGGCGCTGCGCCGGTGGCGAGGCTGATCTCGCCGGACGGCCCGGAGACGACGATCGCGCCACAGGTCGCGGGGGACCTGGCAACCTACCGCGTGCCCCAGGTGTATATCTACTCCGTCCTGGTCTTGCCCGAGGGCTGAAGCCGTCGATCTGTGCCATCTCACGCCCAACCAGGCCAGTCGCCTTCTGCGACAGATGGCAGTTCAGAACCCCAGGTTCAGGATGCTCGGCGAGAGACGCTGGTCGCACTATGTGCTGGAGGACTGATCTGGCTCTCTATGGGCGGCTATGCGCAAACGCATAGAGGGAATTGTATACATATGCGCATATCCATAGCGAACGCTCATGTGCAGCTTCCCTCCTGCCGCGAGGGTCGGGGGGGCACCGCCACTGGAGGTCCTGCGATGCCACTCAGCCGCCCCTGTGTCGCGCTGCTCCGGCGCGGCTTCACGCTCATTGAGCTCCTCGTTGTGATCGCGATCATCGCGATCCTTGCCTCGATCCTCTTCCCCGTGTTTGCCCGTGCCCGCGAGCAGGCGCGCAAGGCGGCGTGCGCCAGCAATCTCAAGCAGATCGGCCTGGCATTCCTGATGTACGCCCAGGACTACGATGAAGCACTGCCGCCGTTCAGCCAGGGCACCGGCCCCCAGGGCTGCCTCGGATACGCCGGCGCCGACGGTCCGCGCTGGGCCGACATGATCTTCCCCTATGTGAAGAACTCCCATGTGTTCGATTGCCCCAGCGGCACCCAGCGGATGGCCGTCTTCTCCGGTGGACAGTGCTTCGACATCACCAAGTACTCCTACGGCTACAACTCGGCCTCCTCGGCGGCCGCCGACTACGGCGTGGCCGGGCGCGCGCTGGCCGAGATTGCGCAGCCTTCCACCACGATCATGAATGCCGAGGACGGGCGGCAGGACTCCGGCGCCGACCCCGAGTCCATCGGCCGCGAGATCCCCAATGCCACTGACACCCTCGAGTCCCTGGCCGGCCGCGTCAATGGCATGCGCCACACCGGAGCCGCGACCGGCGACTATGCCGCCCACGCCCTGAATGTCACCTACTGCGACGGGCACGTCAAGTTCGTGAAGCTCGCCGACGCCTACCTGGCGCAGTGGAGCCTCGCCGGCGGGGGCTGAGCGGGTGCGCCCTGCCATGGTCTGCGCCGCGTAGGTCGAGCGTCTCGACGCCGCTGTCTTTCGCGTCGTTCCGCCTGCCTGT
>CAZIWQ010000100.1:9791-11728 GCA_964542355.1 uncultured Armatimonadia bacterium | reverse complement strand
GGGCTCATGGGAGGACCCCGCACACCACCAGAATGACGCTTAACGGGGCACTAGCATGTGCCGTGGTACCTCGCCGTTCTCCCCCGCCGTTCTCCCTCGCCGTTCGCTATCCGCTTTCTAGCTATGAGCTATTCGCTGCCGTTCTGTGCTATTCCCTGCCGCTTCTCCCCGCGAGCGGGGCGTTGGGCTTCTCCCGCGGCTCGAGCGTACTGACGTCCAGCCGCGCGAGCTGCTCCAGGCTGGGCACCATCACGGCCAGGGCCTGCTCGACGAGTTGGTTGCCCACCTCGGCGGAGGCCTTCATCGGTTCCCCGACGTAGCCCATGCCGCGGGTGACATACACCCAGTCGGGGAAGTTCTGGAAGCGGGCAGGCGGCTCAAACGGCAGCCCCCGGCCCTGGTTCGCGGGTGGCTTGGTGTCCAGCCAGACGTAGTCGGGGCACAGCGCCAGGTTGAGCGAGGTCTCGGCGGCACAGCCGTGTCCGACGACCTGGCCCGGGAAGGCTCCCCCCCAGTCCATCCCCTGGGTGATGAAGTAGGAGAACACGTACAGCCCGGGGTAGTCGGCTTCGACCTGGCATCCCATGACGGGGATCAGCGCGCTGTTGCCGCCATGGAAGTTCAGGAGCAGCAGCTTGCGGATCCCGTCGCGCTGGAGGCATCCGGCGATGTCGCCGACGACCGCCATCAGGGTGCCGGAGCTCACGCCGTAGATTCCGGGGTAGGCGGGATTGCGTCGCAGACCGTGCTGCAATACAATGGCGAAATCCAGGGTTGGCAGGATCAGCAGATCGGCCTCGATCCGCGCGCTGGCTTGTGCCAGGATGGCTTCGCCGACCAGCGTGTCGGCCTGGAGTGACAGGTGCGGCCCGTGGGTCTCGATGGACGAGATCGGCAGCACTGCGGTGTCACACGTCTGCAGGAATGCCTCCAGCTCCGGTGAGCTGAAGCTCTGGGAATGGCGGGCGGGCATGGTGGACCCTCTCCTGTCGGCGCAGCGGCGGGCGAGCCCCAGCCGCCGGATTAGTGCTGCCGACGGTATTCACGCGATGACGGTCACATCCCTGCTTGCATGACCATGCCCTCCGGAAAGGACACGCCCATGAGTTGGAAGCTCCTGCTGGCCTGCCTGGCGCTGGTGGTCGGTGCCCCCTGCGCGATGGCAGGTGTCCCCTCGCCGCACTTCAACCCCGCGACCATGATGCGCAGCAGCGAGCTGCGCGCGGGAATGAAGGGCTACGGCCTGAGCGTATTCTCCGGCGTGGAGATCACCCGCTTTGGGGTCGAGATCCTCGCGGTGCTCGAGCGCGCAGACTCCGGTGAGGACCTCATCATCGGCAAGGTCCTCGACGGGCCGGTGGTGGAGCGCAAGTCCGGGGTGATGGGCGGGATGAGCGGGAGCCCGGTCTACATCGACGGACGGCTCATCGGCGCGATGGCGCTCACGTGGAACTTCGAGCGGGAGCCGGTGGCGGGGATCACGCCGATCGAGGCGATGCTGCAGTCGCTGGACAAGCCGGCACCAGCGCCGCCGGCGGCGCACGCCGCCGCCCCGACGGCTGCCGAGTACCTGGCAGCCGGCCCCGGCTTTGAGCTGGCCGGCCATCGCATCCGCCGCGCCATCACTGCCCCGCGTGGCGAGGCCGCGGAGCCGTTTGCCGATGCGCAGACGATGCGACTGTACCCCGTCGCCCCCCCCCTGTACTGTGCCGGGCTCAGTGCCTCGGCCATGGACTACCTGAAGGACAGCTTCAAGCCGTATGGCATGGAGCCGGTAGCCGGTGGCGGCGCGCGGCGCGATCCCGTCAAGACCGACCTGATCCCCGGCGCCGCCTTCGGCGCCCTGCTTCTGACCGGTGACTTTGACATCAGCACCGGCGGCACCGTCACTTACCGCGACGGTGACCTCATGCTGGGCTTTGGGCACCCGTTCATGG
>CAZIWQ010000100.1:0-9781 GCA_964542355.1 uncultured Armatimonadia bacterium | reverse complement strand
CGCTCACGACCTCGTGGGTGCACAACTTCATCCCCTGCTACAGCCGCACGGACAAGCTGATGAGCCCGATGACGGAGTTGGGGGCGCTGGTGCAGGACCGACCGTGGGCCGTCGGCGGCCGCCTGGGCCCCCCGGCCGGCCGCGTGCCGGCGACACTGAAGATCACCGATGGGATCCGCCACCTCACTCGTACGTTCCACGTCCAGGCGTTCAAGCACCGCGAGCTGGCGATGCGGGTGCTGGCCGCCGGCGTCCTCGCCGCCGTCTCCGCGGCCTATACGGCCTCGGGCGAGGGCATGGCGCGCGTCAAGCTCCACGTGCGCGGCTCAGACGGCTGCGAGATCAGCCGCGAGGACCGCTACTACCATGAAGGCATGCTGGCACTTCCCGCCATCAGCAACCTGGTGGAGGCGTGCTCGATCCTCAACCAGAACCGGTTCCGCCCCCAGGACGTCGAGGCGCTCGAGTATGAGGCCGAGTTCACCAACCTCAAGCAGACGGCGGCGATCGAGAGCCTGCACATCGACCAGCCCCTCGCCAAGGCGGGCGAGGACCTCACGGTTCACGTCTGCCTGCGCCCCGACGGCGGCGAGGTGGTAGAGAAGTCCGTCACGCTGCGGCTCCCGCTCGACCTCGAGAAGGGGCGCATCCGCATCGGTGTGGCGGGAGGCGCGGACGGGATGCGCCTGCGCTCCCGGCTGGGAGTGCTGCCGCCCACGTTCTATAGCCTCGCGGATATCGTTCGTGAGTTCCAGCGGACCGAGAGCGCGACCGGCCTGCTCGTGGGCGTGGGCATCCCCAACCGGGAGGTCGCGGTGCAGGGCGTCCGCCTGCCGGGCCTGCCTCCCCACCTCGACAACCTCATCCAGAGCTCGCTGCGCACCGATGTTCAGCGAGGCGGCGGGGAGGTCTCCCGCCTGGTCGAGACCCCGTGGGTGCTGTACGGAGCGGCGATCACGACGATTGCCACCGAGGACCGCGAGGGCCGGCGGGGGGCCGCGGCGCCACGCAAGAGCACCGCGTCCGCCGATGATGACGAGGGGGACGAGGAGGACGCCGCGACCCCCGCCCTCCCGCGCGGAGTTCCCGCGAGCCTCCAATGGGCCGCTTCCGGCTTTGCCCGGCCCGCGGCGGAGGCCGCGGCACCCGTCTACCACCCCTTCACCCTCCCCCGCGTCGACTCGTCGTCCGACAAGCCTGCCGTCCCGGCCGCCAAGGCTAAGGACAAGAGCAAGGACGAGGAGGAGGACGAGAGCGCCACGGAGACCAAGGACACCAAGCCCAAGAAAGACGACACGGTCGCCCGCGCTCCCTCTGTCTGGTCGCAGACGAGTGCCGACCATTTCGCCGCCGCCGACATCGAGGGGCTGGCGGTCCACAGCGATGGCGTCGTCCGCTTGGTCCCGCGCTGGCAGAAGCTGCAGCAGCTCAGCGAGCTGTACGCCTGCTCGCTCGCGGTGCAAGGCGCCGCCCTGTATGTCGGGACGATGGACCCGGGGAATGTGTACCGGATTGCCGATGGCAAGACCGACCTGGTGTTCCGGTCGGGCGAGTTCGCGATCAGCGCCCTGAGCGTGTCCCCGAGCGGCGCGATCATGGCCGCGACGCTGCCCCATGGCCGGATCTTCCGGATACTCCCCGATGGCAAAGGCGAGCCCTTCGCGCAGGTCGATGCGGTCCACGTGTGGGACCTGTTGGCGGACGGTGACCGGGGCTGGTGGGTGGCCACCGGCGGCGCCGCGGCCCGCCTCTACCATCTCGACACGGGCGGGAAGGTCGACCAGCAGCTCGAGATCCGACAGAGCCACGCCGTCCGC
This sequence comes from uncultured Armatimonadia bacterium, assembly GCA_964542355.1. GTDB lineage: Bacteria > Armatimonadota > Zipacnadia > Zipacnadales > JABUFB01 > CAZIWQ01. The sequence goes on along the minus strand of CAZIWQ010000100.1, from coordinate 7,964 downwards.
CTGCTGATGCTCGGCGACGCCCTCTACGTGGCGACCGCCCAGGCGGGTGCCCTGTACCGCGTGGAATCCGGCCGGCGTCTGATCTCGCTCTTTGATGCCGGCAAGAACGACATTACCGCCGTGGCGCCGGGCGACAAGGGCTCCCTGCTGGTGGCCACCGCCCCCGAAGGCAAGGTGATCGAGGTCGACCCGAGGGGTGCGACGACGACCCTGTATACGGCCGCGGGGACCGGGGTGCTGTCATTGGCACACGTCGGGGGGCGGATCCTCGCCGGCCTGGGGGACAAGGGGCAGATCATCCACGTAGTGGACGCCACCCGCTCCGCGGTGCTGCGCGAGGAGGACGCCGGCCAGGTGACGGCGCTTGCCGGTGTCGGCTCGCTGGTGTACGCCGCGGGCGCCAACCCCGGGATTGTGCTGCGCGCCGACTTCGCGGCCGCGGCGGAGGGCAAGCTCGACTCCACGATCCTCGACGCCAAGCGTCTGGCCCGCTGGGGGCGCGCGGACTGGCAGGCCGCCGTGCCGGAGGGCACCAGTCTCGTGCTGCGGCTACGCTCCGGCAACAGCGCCGATCCCGCTGACTCGAGCTGGAGTCCTTGGTCGGCGCCACTCTCCCAGCCGGGGCGCGAGAAGGTCCCCGCTCCGTCCGCCCAGTACCTGCAGTACCGGCTGGAGATGACTCAGCGCGCCGGCGCGCTCTCGCCCAGCCTCGACTGGGTCCGCATCTCCTACCTCCCCGCCGATCAGCAGCCCACCGTCCGGGACCTCAAGCCCGAAGCCGGACAGGCGATCAGCGGCAAGTTCAAGCTGCAGTGGAAGATGGAGGACCCCGACAAGGATCGCCTGCAGGCGAAGGTGCTCATCCGTACCCGCGGTACTCGCGACTTTCGGATCATCAAGGAGGGGCTCACCAAGGCGGAGTATGAGTGGGACACCAAGGGCACCGATGACGGGGCGTACGACCTGCAGGTCATTGCCGATGACGGCCTGGCCAACCCCGGTGAGGCACGCGAGGCGCGGCTGGAGGTCCACAACGTGATCGTGGACAACAGCGCACCGGAGCTCGAGGGGATCAGCGGGCCGGCCGAGCAAGCGGACGGCAGCTTCGCTCTCACCGGGTTTGCGATGGATGCCAACTGCAACCTGGCCAACATCGCCTGGCAGGTCAAGGGAGAGGATGTGTGGCATGCGGTGCGGCTGGACGACGGCCTCTACGACTGGCGCTATGAGCGCTTCCTGATCGTGACCGGGCCGCTGAAGGAGACGGTGCCAGAGCTGCTGGTGCGGGCGCGGGATGCGGCCGGCAATGTCTGTGACAAGACGTTCAAGCTCCCGCGGAAGGCGGCGGCCGCGGGCAAGTCACCGGCCGCGGCGAAGACGCCCGTCACGCCTGCGGCCGAGGCGAAGACGTCGGCTCCGGCCACAGGCAACGCCGTGGCCCCGGCCGCGACGAAGGCGCCGGCTCCAGCCGAGACGCCATGAGGTGCGGTGCGAGGAGCGGCCTCAGACCGCGATCGCCCGCCGCCGTCTGCCGTTCCGTTCCCCTGCCATGCCATGCCATGCGCATCTGGGAGGTCCATGCAATGACTGCACGCGAGATCATGACGACCAGGGTCCTGGCCGTCCAGCCTGACGACTGGGCCCAACACGCCGTCCAGATCATGGCCGACAACGATATCAGCGGAATGCCGGTCGTCAACGGGCTCGGGGAGTTGGTGGGCATCATCACCGAGAGCGACCTGCTGCTGATCGAGAAGACCGCGCCTCCCAAGGTGAAGACAGCGCTGTACGGATTGTGGCTCGAGCCGGATCGGATGGTCGAGGAGGACGCGCAGCGACGCGGGCTGCGCGTGATGGACGTCATGACCCGGCACGTGATCAGCTTCGCACCCGAGGCCAGCCTGCTCGATATCGCCCGCACGATGCACGACAAGGGCATCAAGCGCGTCCCGATCGTCGAGACGGGCAAGCTCGTGGGGCTGATCTCGCGCCACGATATCATTCGCGCGCTCGCGGAGGGCCATACGCTGGAGTAGCGATCCCGGCCGGAAGTGGCTGTCGCCACCGGGCCTCCAGAACACAGCACTGCACCAGGGCCTTCCGGGTATCCCTGGTGCAGTGTGGGTCCCACGCGCTCGGAAGACAGAGACGGGAGAACACGGTGGGGGGGCGGATTCTCTTGCGCCGCCTTCTCTGGCGCGTGGCGAACGACTCCTACATCGGCGCGCCCCGGGGGAGGCTGAGGCAATGGACGGTAAACGGGGCTGCTCGAACGTGCGACGGCGTGACGGCCCGGTGCCCCCATCGATCCGATGACGCCCGGCTTGCCGGCCACGCCCGTGTTGCATACGGCTCCGGTGCTACGCCAGTAGCTAGCCGGGCATCAGGTAGTGGCCGTGTGTCCCCGTGATCGCGTCCACGATGAGCCAGACCACCATCATGAAGATGTCTCCGAAGGCCACGCCGAGGAACAATGGCAGCAGGGCCAGGAGACCCTTCGCACTCCCGTAGCGCATGATCACCGACTTGAGTGCCCACCCGATGAAGGTCGAGAACCACAGGACCTTCATCGGGTATGTCTGCATCATGATGTACCCGACGGGATGCACGGGGAACCATGTGAACCGCTGGCGCAGGTGGAAGAGCAGGAGCGTGAACCCCCCGCCGGCGCCGATGGCGATGATGTTGGTGACACTGGGGTCGCGCGGGGACTGCAGGAAGTTCTGCAGCAGACCGAAGCCCGCGGGGCCGGCCCCGCGAATGAACCATGTGTTGCACGCCATCCCGCTGTAGGCGTAGACGAGCTTGAGGTTCGCCCAGTAGCTGATGAGCGTGGAGAGGACGATGGCGGCGACAAACGCCGCGAGCATGCGCCGTTTGTCCATGCGGGCGAGGTCGGCGATCTTGAGGCTCTGCATGAAGCTTGGCATGAGGAAGGCGCGCAGGTCGGTCATGAACGCGCGCTCGAGGAACATGCCGAGAGCCAGGTTCTTGGCCCCCACCCCGTCGGTGCCGACGACGGTGACCATTGTCTCGAGCGTGCCCAGGGTTGCCTGGACGAACAGCATCCCCGCCTCGGCCACGACCTTGGTGAGTGCCATCGCCAGCACGATGTAGAGCGCGATCTGCGCGAGGGCGACAGGAAGTGACATGCCGGCGGCAAGGCACCACCAGGCGAGCCCGACGACGCAGCACAGGCCACCAACCGTGCAGGCACGGTATGAGAGCGGCTCACCGCGGCTGAAGACGCCGCGCCCCATGGCCTCGTTCCATACGTCCTTCAGGTGGAGCCGCGCGACCCAGAACGAGAGTGCGACGTAGGCGAGATAGCCACCGACCGGCTGCATCCCGAGCCAGCCGGGCTCCCCCCAGGTGGTGGGGTCCTGGCGGCCCTTGAAGCCGAGGACGTGGGCGACGAGGCGCTGCAGCTTGGTGAACCAGAAGAAGAACCACAGGGAGAAGGAGACCTCGGTGCGCAGCAGCACCGTAATCCCGACGACACAGGGCCAGATGTGCCCCGGCACCGAGCCCACCGCGTTCCACGGGGGCTCGCGGAACAGGGGGGCGAAGTCGGCGTAGAGCCTCAGTGCCGGGAGGCCGGGGTAGTAGAACTTGAGGCCGCTCTGGAGTTGGAGTGCGACCGCGACCGCAAACCCGATCCACATCACCCGGTTGCCGAAGAAGGCGGTGGGCTTCCACGGGTGTGCCGTCTCAGCCGTCATCTCCATCGGGAGGGCGACGAGGGGGAACGACAGCTTCTCGCGGTCGGCCCACTGCTTGCGGAAGATCACGCTCAGGCACAGCACGAGGCCGTACAGGAGCATGGTATACAGGCCCCAGGCGCACAGCGGTGTGTACCACTCGCCCCACGGGAGCCGCTCGCCCGGCCGGAGGCCCTCGAAGAAGGCCGTCACTGTCCGCTCGCCAGGCGGCGCGAACCAACGCGGAACGTGCTGGAGGAACAGCTCCTGCCAGCGGTTCTCCGGCGAGGCGTAGTAGTAGGCGGAGACGATCACCGGGATGAACACGTTCTCGGCGCCGTGACCGGGCACGAGGGTCGAGAACAGCAGCATGCAGTAGATCATGAGTAGCTCGGCGCGAGAGAACGGCGCCCGCCTGCCCAGCAGCCGTAGCAGCGGGTTGACGGCCAGGACGAGAGACAGCAGAACGAACACAGCCCCTGGTGGGAGGTGCTGGGCGCCCAGGAAGGTGTCGCTCAGGAACACGTCCACATAGGGGATGATGAAGCTGAAGACCACAGACAGCACCAGGCCGACGGCCACAGACCGTGCGGTGACGGTTCCGGCCTCGGTCACGACGCCCTGGGTCGACTGTTCGGGAGCCAGCATCAGACGGTGCCTCGCGCTGCGGCGTGGTGGGGGCGTTTCCCCGTCGTGGGCGGCGCTTCCTTCGGGTGACCGCAGCGTGGTGGCGAGCCGCGCGCAGGGCGAACGGCCAGCAGCCCGGCAGGACGAGCACCGCCGGCGAACGAACTATCGGAGTGGCCGAGAGGCCGTAATGAGACCGCGACGCGCCGGGCCCGACGCCGGGTCGCGGCCGAACTGCGGTCGTACTACTGGATGCCTATGATTGACGCAACACCCGGTTACCTGCTCATCCCCGAGCCACCGACCGCGCCGCTCACCGCGCGCAATCTTGAGGACTTCCGCGAGTGTCCGCGGAAGTATCTGCTCTCGTTCTTCTCGACCCGGGCGCGGACCGGACAGTTCATCGGTGGCTCTGCGGCCCTGCACCGTGCCGTGCGCGCCGCGATGATCGCGGCGTATGCTGCCGGCGGTCCGGAGAGACACCCCCTGACCGACCTGCTGGCGACATTTGAGCAGGCGTGGGAGGGGGGGGCGTGTGCCGACAGCCGTGAGGAGCTGGACCTGCACCGCGACGGCGTCGCGATGCTCCGGCGGCTGCACGAATGCCCCCCCGCGCTGGCCGGGACCGCTAGTGAGGTTAGCGGGTCGGCCGGCTACCAGGTCGATGTTCACCTGCAGGGCCACCTCGCCGGACACGAGTTTGTGGCCACTGCCGACGTGGTCGTCCCTCCGGCGGCGGCGGTGGTACGCTTCACCACCGCGCGCCGCCCGCCCTCGCCGGGGGAGCTGCCCCACGACCTGTCGTGGGGGCTGATGGTGGCGCTGGGCCGCCAGCAACTCCAGGTGGCGCGGGTTGTCGGCACAATGGTGGATCTGCGGAAGGGACGCGCGGTTCACTTCGAGCTGGATGCCGCGGCACAGGCGCAGCTCGAGGCGACGGTGGGATTCCTGGCTGACCGGATCCGTCGGGAGCGGGAGTTCACCCCGGTGCCGGGCAAGCTCTGCCGGTGGTGTCGGTCGCGACCGGATTGTCCGGCGACAGGAGCGGGCGGGAAGCCGGCGTAACCCCGCCCGGGAAGGCGACACGCGGATGCCACTGATCCCCGATGGGCGACGAAGGCCACTCTCCGCGCCGCGTTGGCGCTCCCGCCGACGCACGAGCGGACCCGTGCGGGTCTGTCTCGGCATGCTGGTGGCGGTCGCGCTGCTGACCCTCGCGCTCCCCGTCGCGGGTGGGCCGGAGGGGCGACGGATCATGGGGGGGAAGAACCTTGAGATCTACTACTGGCCCGAGCACGACGAGATTGCATTCGAGGTTCGCGAGGTCACCGAGACGAACCTCAAGACCCTGACCGACGCCCTCGGCCTCGATCTGCGCGCGACGATCCACGTGGAGATCGTCCGTTCGCAGCGGGAGTTCAACCAGCGCGCGGGGGGCGAGTTCCCGCTCTGGACGCTGGGGGTCGCCGGACACCACCAGGACCACATCGTGCTCAAGCCGCTCCGGGGTGCCGATCTCCGGCGGCTCGTGATTCACGAGTTGACGCACGTCTTGCTGGACATGAAGCTGCGGCCGACGCGGGGGGAGGCCCCCCGCTGGCTCCACGAGGGCCTGGCACAGTGGATGGAGGGCGAGATGCCCGCGGCGCAGAAGGATGTTCTGGGAGCCGCCGCCGTCGCGGGCCGGCTGCTCAAGTTGTCGGAGCTGGAGCAGGCCTTCGCCGGCAAGCGTGAGACCGTCGACCTGGCGTATGCGCAGAGCTATGCCCTGGTCGCGTTCATGGTGGAGCAGGGCCCGCCGGGCGCCCTGGGACACTACCTCCAGTATCTGATGGACACGGGCGACCCGCAGCTCGCGCTGCGGCGCGCCATGGGGCTGGCACTACCGGTGCTGGAGGCGCGCTGGCTGCAGGCGACCCGCCGGCATTACCTCGCACGGGGAGTCCCGTTGACTGTGGACCTGGCCGTGCTGGGGCTGATGGGTGGCTTGTTCATCCTGATGGTCAGGCTGAAGCTCGGGCGCGCGAGAGAGATCCGCGAGCGCATGCAGGAGGAAGAGCGACTCGAAGAGCTGCTACGGGGGATCGAGTTGCCGCCTGAGGCCCCCGGCGATGCCCCGGGCGACGACCTCACTGCTGCGCGCGACGAGGAGTGAGATACGCGTGAGTGAGACGTTCGCGTCCTATCTGCGGCACCTGTGGTTCTCGACCTACCCGATGTTGGTCCAGGCCGTTCTGGTGGGCGCCCTCTTCGAGCTGCTGGTCTACTTCGTCCACCTCCGGCTGCGACGGGTACTCGCGCCGGCGCTCAGCCGCGACGCCCACGCCGAGGCCGCCGCTCGCACCGAGCGCCGCCGAATCGTCCTCGCCCTCCCGCTCCTCGTGTCGCGCGTCGTGCTCTACTGTGTGGGGCTGGTGATCGTCTTGCGTATCTTCCACTTCCGCACGAGCCAGGATGTCTACCCGCTGGCTGCCGGCGCGCTTGTGCTCGTGGCCGTCGGGGGCTACCGCGTGTTGCAGGATTTCGTCGCCGGCTACCTGATCCACTACGACTACCTGTATGCGGTCGGCGATGAGGTGACGATTGGCGACCTGGGGGGGATGGTTAGCGCGATCGAGCTGCGCCACACGCGGCTGCGGACGCGCGACGGGCAAGAGGTCGTCATTCGCCATGGCGAGGTGCGCAATGTGGTCAACCGCACCGGCGGCCAGCGCCGAGGCTAGTGCCGCGTTAAGCGTCATTCTGATGGTGTGCGGGGTCCTCCCATGAGCCCGACAGGGCTGCCGTCGTAGCCCCGCAGGCTACAACGACCCGGCCCTTCGGCCCTGTGACGCCCCTTTTGGGGGCTCTACGACCAACGGCCCTACCCGAGGGCCTACGGTCTGGATCTGCGTGCCGGATATGACCCACGGAATGATGCAGTCACAGCCACCCGTGCCGCCCAGTGAAGTCTGCCCCGAGTGGCAGGCGCTCGTCGCCGCCCTGCCGGCCTCCGGACGCGTGATGGTCATCGGGCAGTCGGATGCGGGCAAGAGCACACTGGCGTGGTGGCTGGCACAGGAGTTGCTTGGCAAGGGAACGGCGACGGCGCTCGTGGACACGGATGTTGGCCAGTCCCGCGTCGGCCCACCGGCCTGTGTGGGTTGGCAGCGGCCGGGCGATCCCCGGGCGGAGTTCTTCTTCGTCGGCGCGACGACGCCGGCACGACGCCCCGCTGACGCGCTGCAGGCGACGGTGCGGGCCGCTCGTGCAGCCACGGCGGCCGCGCCGTGGGTAGTCATCGACACGAGCGGGTATGTCTGCGGTGAGCTGGGGGTGGCGCTCAAGGCCAGCAAGATCAAGCACTTGCGCCCGCTGCACGTTGTGGCGATCGGCGCTTCCCCCTGCGTCGAAGAGATTCTGGCCCCCTGGGGCGGGGATGAGCAGGTGGCGGTGCACCGGGTGCCTTCCCCGGCGGGCGTCCGGCTCAAGCCTCGTGGCGAGCGCGAGTCCTGGCGGCAGGCGCGCTTCGCGGCCTGTCTGGCAGACAGCAACCTGCGGCGGATTGCCTCGGAGGGACGGCGACAGCGTCACCGCCCCCCTGCGGAGTTGTATGGGCGCAGCCCGGCGCAGGCGGCACAGCTCAAGGGGACGCTG
>CAZIWQ010000099.1:0-11765 GCA_964542355.1 uncultured Armatimonadia bacterium | reverse complement strand
CGTAGGTCCGTACACGCCGGGCATGCACGTGGGAGCGTGCGACGGGGACCACATCCCCAGCCGCCATGTTCGCTTCAGTCCGCCGCGCCTCCTGCACTCCACAACCACCCGACACCCCCTGACTGCGCGCGCCGTCTGCGCGCCCCGAGCCGCAAGGTGGGGTCTGGGGCCTATGGCGCCGGCGGGGTCTGGAGCCGAGCTCCGGGCCGTTCAGCAGCAGACGCGCGACCAGAAGGACGACTGCCGCGCAGCGAAGAAGGCAACACCAAAGCTGGGCGCGGGGTGACGGCTGCCGAGCCGGCACCGCGCCACCCACGCGCTACACACCCCTTCCTCGCCGGCGGCCGGTGCGGCCACGGGCGGAAGCCAACAAGGAGACCACCGTGTCCAAGCTCACTGCTGGTATCGCGCAGGCCGACATCACCCCTCCACTCGGCGTCGGCATGGCCGGGTATGGCAGTCGCACCAAGCCCGCCGAGCGTGTCGATGACCCACTGATCGCGCAGGCCCTGGTGCTCAGCTCCGGCGACGAGACCGCGGCCATCGTCTGCATGGACAGCATCGGTCTCAATTGGGACCTCGTCAGCGCTGCGCGACAGCGCGCCGAGGTGGCCTCCGGAATCCCGGAGGGCAAGATCCTGATCGCCGGCAGTCACACCCACTGGGGCCCGATGACCTCCGGCAGCAAGTACATGCCAAAGTACATGCGCGACACGATCTCACCGGAGTACAACGAGAAGCTGGTCAACACCCTCGCGCAGATCGTCGCGGAGGCCAATGCCGGCCGCGTCCCCGTCGTTGCGGGGCTCGGCCGGGGGTTCGTGGACCTTGCCACCTTCAACCGCCGGGTGGGGGCGCCGGACCTGAGCAACCTGTGGATCGCGTCGATGGAGCCGGATAAGGCCATCGTGGCTTCGCGGGAGGGGAACCGGCTGGCGCAGGCGTGGCGCCGGGGGGAGCACAAGGGGCCGCGTCTGAGCGCGCCGTTGCAGGAGCTCGATGGCAACCGCGTCGGTCCCGCCGACGCCGAGCTCGGCCTGCTGCGGATCGAGGCGCTCGACGGCACACCGCTCGCGGGTCTGGTGAACTTCGCCTGCCACGCGGTGTGCGGCGCGGGGGAGGAGGCCACGTATGCGCTGTCGGCCGACTGGCCCGGCGAGGCCCGTGCCGCATTCTCCGCGCTCCTGGGCGCGCCGCTGATGTACGCCTCCGGCTGCTCCGGCGACCAGGTGCCCCGGTGGCGGCAGGGCAACAGCCGCACGCGCGTGGGCAAAGCCGTCGGCGCCGAGGCGGCGCACGTGTGGTGGGGCATCGATCACCAGTGTGCCGAGCTGCCCCTCGGTGTCACCCGCCGGAGCGTCGCCCTGCCCGCCAACCCGACCATCCCCTCGGTGGCGGAGGCGAAGGCGCAGCTCGCCGCGATGCCCGATCCCGAAGCCCACGAGGCGATGTGGCAGCGCTGCTGCGTGATGCTGGCGGAGGAGATCGAGGCGGGGCTGGAGGCGGAGATCTGGGCCCTGCGCCTGGGCGACCTGGGGATCGTCACCCTCCCCGGCGAGCCGCTCACCGAGATCGGGATGCAGATCAAGCAGCGCTCGCCGTTTGCCCACACGATGGTGGTGAGCCTCGCGAACGGGTCCATGGCCTACTTCCCGACCGATGACGCGATCCTTGCGGGCGGCTACGAGGCGGAGTGGTCACCGGTGGGCCCGGGGACGGAGCGGGTGCTGGTGGAGACCGGCCTGGAGCTCTTGCGCGAGCTGCACGGGTGATCGGGCTCCGACAACGTGGTCTGGGGGCACCGCACCTGTCTCTGTACATAGGAGATGAGTATGGTGCCCCCCCAGACCCCTACCTGCCGGCCAGGTAGTGCCCGAAGACCTCGGCGGCGGTCAGCGCACGGGCGTGCAGGCTCAGGTTGCGCACGGCACCGTTGAAGTAGCCGTAGGAGCCCAGCCAGCCGAAGCGCAGCGGCTCGTCATTCGCCCGGATGACGGTCGCCACCGCCCTGCCGGGCCCGGCCTCCCGACCATTGACATACACGCGCATTAGCTTGCCGTCGTACGTCGCCGCCACATGGCACCACTGCCCCGGCGGGACGACGAGATCGGTGGGGTTGTACATGAAGCGCGTACCGTCCGGGGCGTCAACCTCGAACCAGACGGTATTGCCGGGCCTCAGGTGCAGCCCATAGGTGCCGGTGGCCTCGTAGCCCTTGCCCAGGAGGCCCGGGTACCAGGTATCCGTTGGCTCATACCGCAGCCAGGCCATGAGGGTGAGTGCGCCGGTGAGGTTCAGCCGAGGTGAGTGGCCAAGGTCCACGCACTGCTGCCGGCGATCCTCCAGTTGCACGGCCGGGTGGCCACCTTCGACTCCCCAGTCAGCCCCGTTGACCAGCGAACCGGCCAGGTCACCGGAGGCCGCACGCACCGTGGCTCCGCCCCCCTCGTCCAACCGCCAGCGGGCCACGAGCCCTTCGGCATCGCGCTGCGCCAGCTCGGCTCCGGTCGGGACGTTCGCAGGGATCGTCGCCGGCCCGTCCAGGATCAGCTCCCGCAGGGCGGTGGGGTCCTCCAGGCCACCGAAGCTCGGCGACCACATCGGCTGATCCTCTGACACGGCGGAGCGCCGGATGAGGTTGACGAACACGCGCCCGGGCGATGCGGCGCTGCTCAGCAGCGTCAGCGGCACGGCCACCGTGGCCGCCCAGGATGTGTCCCCGAGCTCATTCGCCAGCGGCAGGCTCCGTGGTGTGCCGTCAAGGAGCATGCGGCCCGCGCCGTTGAGCAGTAGCTTGTGGACGGCCTCGCCTCGCTGTGCCGCCAACAGCACTTCCCAGTACTCGGCACTGATGATGTCGTCCGCGAACCGGAGGGGCCCCGGCCGCGCTTCCTCGAGCCGCAGGTACAGGAACTTGCCATCCGTGAGAGCCCGGGCGAGAAGCTTGCGCCGCGTTGGCTCGGCCATCGCGGAGCGCCAACCGGTCATGGCGAGCGCCTCGGCGGGCTGCAGCCGGGCCGGGTCGCCGTCAGGGCCCGCGCGCGAGGCGAAAGGAACGCGGAGCGGCGCGCCCTGCCCGCCAAAACGGGCCCTGGCGTGCTGCGTGTACAGCTCGCGACCGGCCGTCATGTAGTCCCATGTGCCGAGTCCAAACAGCGCCACCCGCTGCTTTTGCTCCGGCGTCTGTGCCGCCGCCTGCGCCTGCCCCATGAGCTTGCCGAGCTCTCCCATGCGGCGGGCATTGCCGAGGTAGCCCCACGCCACCTCCTCCACCTGGTGATGGTGGCCCTCGGTCTTGCCGGAGGCGATCGGCTCGGGGTAGCTCGCCGGGTCGGAGTAGGTGCGCTCAATCGCCTCATACAGCCGGCGCATGGGCGCGGCGGCCGGCCCGTACTGGCGGGTGAAGAACTCGTCCAGCAGCGTGTCGAGCTTGAGCGAGGGGTCGTTCATCAACTGGTAAGTGACGTACGCCTCGACCTCCTGGCCGTAGCCGCAGTGGAACATCCCGCGCAGCTTGAGCGCGCGGAACAGATCGAACTGCTCCCCGACGGCGTGGGCGAAGAAGCCCGGGAAGCAGTGGAAGTGGCCGTTGTTGGCGACCTCGACAGGGAAGGTATAGTACAGCCACAGGTACAGGGGGCGGTCCGGCTCGAGCCGCCGCCACTCCTTGAGCTGGGCGACCTCGTGCTCGTAGGAGGGACGATCGAAGTTCAGTCGGTTGCAGGCGAAGCAGTACTGGATGGCGACGTTGGGCTCAAGCTGCACTCGCTGCGGATGGGCCGCGTGGCTCATGTAGGCCAGGGCGACAATCCACCTGTCGGGGTGGGTCTTGCGTACCTCCCGGGCGACCTCATTGACGAAGTTGAAGAAGTAGTCGCTGTTGCGCCCACTGGAGAAGAAGGGGCTGTCCGCATCTTGGCCGGTCAGCCACTTGCTGCACTCCTGGCACTTGCAGAACTGGGCGTTATCCATCGGCTCGACGCAGAAGAAGTCGCCGCCGGTGACGGCACCCGGGTGGGTCTTGCCCGTATCGAAGTACTCACGAGCATCCCTGGCCACTTGCTCGACCAGACCCCGGCTGGTGTAGCACATCTGCGGGGGCCGGCCCGAGTAGCCCCGGGCGAACCAGTCGGCGTGTTTGCCCTCGAAGACTGCCTCATTCCCCTGCTCGGCTTCCCAGAAGCGCCGGTAGTAGCCGTAGAGCGAGTGGTTCGCGAGGCAGATCTCGCCCCCTTCGCGGTGCCGTAGACGGAAGAGCTGGTTCCAGCCGCGTTTGGCGAGGTTGTAGTCGCCGCCCGGGTAGCGTTTGTGCAGCTCAGGATGGGCCGCGGCCTCCCACTTGCGGAAGCCCTCGCTGCCGCCGGGCCACAGGCCAGTGTATTGGTCGTAGGCTTCGGCCGCGGGATAGGCAGCGTAGCGGTAGCCAAAGAACGGTGCACGCCGCAGGTCTGTGCCGGTGACGGTCAGGGTTGTCTGTCGGGGGATGTCAGTTCCTAGCTCGGTGGGAGTGAACCAGCGGACATTGCAGCAGCGCTCGAGGAAGTCATAGACCGCGTACAGCGTTCCCTGCTCGTCCCAGATGCCGGGCCAGGTGGCGCAGTCCCCGGGGGCGGGGGGCTGGCTGTAGTGCACCGTGCCCCGGTCGTCCTTGTCCCTGCCCGCCAGCACCAGCGCCCCCCGGGGTTGGCCGGCAGAGCCGGGCGGTACGAAGCGGATGATGTACTCCTGCCGGCTCAGGTCCTGGACGTTGATCCCCAGGTCCCGCACCGGGCGACTGTCACCCACGAGGATCGGGAGGCCTGCACCGGAGTCGCCCTCGTGCGCGATGGCAAACGGCGCCCCGGTGATCTGGCTCAGATGCCACTGCAGCTCGCAGGCGGCAAGCTGTGCCGCGCGGGTGGGCGTGGCAGCCAGCAGCAGCGTGGCCCCCGGCCGGCCATCCGCCGCCAGCGTCAGTGATGTAGGCTCAGCGGCGGTCGCCAGCGTGCCGGCCGCGAGCATCAAGAGCACGACCGCCCGAACGAGGGATGCCATGGGACCACCTCCGGAGAGCGCAGTTGCGTGACCTGGGGCCTCATCGCCAGGTGGTGTACCCGGCGGCGGCGAGCAAGACCTCCTCCACCAGGAGCTCGTGCTCGTATGGGTAGGGGTTGGCGATCTCGCCGTTGATGATGCGGGCCAGCTCGATCAGTTGCTCCTCATAGCGGCCGTCCATGATCCCGGCATCGACCAGGTGGGTCCCGGCCGGGTAGTCCGGCGTATCCTCGAGCAGGGTCAGCCGGACCTGCAAGGGGTCGATCCGGAAGCGGTCCCACGGGTGCTCCAGCGGACAGATCTCGGCAGTCCCCTTCGTTCCGCACACGATGAGGCGGCGGTGCTTCATCCCGTCGACCTCCACGATGGCGGACCGGACCGTCGCCGTCGCCCGGGGATACTCCAGCACCGCCAGCCCGTTGTCGTTGAGCCCGTCATCGCGGGTCGCGCGCTGGAACGACACCACGTTGTCCGGTCGCCCGAGCATCGCGACGACGAGGTCGATCAGGTGGCTGCCGAAGTTGTACATGGCGCCCCCGGGGAATCCTGCCAGGAACCGCCGGTACGGCTCCCCATCGTAGCGGCTCATGACGACGTGGACCTCGAACACCTGGCCGAGCCAGCCCTCGCGCAGCGCCCGCATGCACAGCTTGATGGCCGGGTTGGTGCGGTACATGTAGCCAAGCTGGAGGGCGAGGCCCCGCTCCCGGCAGCCCTCGACCAGCCGCCGGAACGGCTCCAGCGCTTCGCCGCCCGGCTTGTCTACGTGCATGTGCAACCCGCGCGCCATGCAGCGGAGGGCGGTCGAGACGAGCTCGGGCATGTTCGTCTCCACCGCAATGGCCTGCAGCCCGGGAGTTGCCAGAAGCTGCTCCTCCGTCATCCGCTCCAGGCCCGCATACGCCCCCGCCGCATAGTGGCCGGGATGCTCTTCCTCAACGACACCGACGATCTCGTACAGCTCCGGGAGCTGGCGCAGGGCCTCGATGTTCCCGGACGCGTGCTCGTGGCCGACGCCGATCTGGCCGATCTTGATGCGGCTCATCGCAGTAGCCCCCAGTCGAAAACGATGCCGAGCGGCGGATGTGGCTCCTCGGCAAGGCGGGTGTAGACTGCCGGCGCCTGCTCCGGAGACACGATCTCCGAGATAATCGGCCGCACGACCAGCCGCTTGGCCCCCAGGAGCGCCAGGAGCGTGCGGTAGTCGTCGCGGACGGTCCAGTAGCCCGGGTACGAGTCCACCTGCGGGCGCACGAACGTGTGGGCACCGATGAGTGAGATGCCCCGCCGGTGCACATATTGGTAGTAGTCGATGTTCACATCGGAGATCCGGGTGCACCCGAGCAGGCTGATGCGCCCCTGGAAGGCCACGTAGGTCAGTGCCTGCTGGAGCGCCACGGCGGCTCCGGTCACCTCGACGATCCCGTCGGCGCCCTTGCCGTAGGTGAGCTCCTTGATCTTCTCCGGGAGGTTCTCCTCGTCCGGCGAGAAGGCATGGTCGGCCCCGAGGGTGAGGGCCAGCGCACGCCGGCGCTCGTCGGGATCGCACACGATCACGGGAATGGCGCCATCGATCCGCGCCGACTGGGTGGCGAACACGCCGAGCAGCCCGAGGCCGATCACCATCGCGGACTCGCCCAGCTCCAGCTTGAGCTTGCGGACGCCCTGCAGGCCCATCGCGGCGATGACGACGAAGGCCGCATCGAGCGACTCGATCCGATCGTCGTTGACCACGACGAGCTCGGCCGCCGGCTGGAGCGCATGCGAGCGATGGCCGGAGAAGTGCGCCAGCGCCCGCTCGCCGACCCGGACGTTCTGCACGCCGTCACCGACGGCGATCACGCGCCCGATGCCGCAGTAGCCCGGGTTCCACGGGAACCCCCCGGAGGTGTTGGGCAGGTTGATCAGGTTGGCGCGCTCCGTACCGGCGCTGACCACGGTGTAGTCGTTCTCGAGCAGCACCTCGCCGGCCGAGGGCGGCGGAACCTCGAAGGGCTTCACGACTGCCTTGCCAAGCGCCTCGATGACAATGTAGTGTCCAGTCATACGGCCTCCAATCGTTGAGCGGGTGTTGCAGAGCAATGTCGCCAGGCCCCGGTCGAGCCCGGGCGACGCCGCTGGAAGAGCGGCTGAAGAGCCGTCTTGAGGCCGCGAAGCTACGCCAGAATGGCTCTGGAGGGCACTCAGCCGGCCGCTACGCCGCGGGGGCCGCCTTGCGGGCCCTGACTGGACATGGTTCGTCGTGCGGCCTCGTAGCACCTCGCCGGACCTGTGCCTCTCACCGGCGACACAACCGGTGTGCCGGAGCGCCCGCCGCTGAAGGAGTTCGCCTTGGACAGACCACCCCGCTCCCCCATCTCCATCAAGGCCGTCATCATCTATCCCACGGCGTTGCGCGCGTGGCTACCGACACTGCCAGCGCCGGCGAGGAGGTACCCGGGCGATGTCAACTGACAGGCAGTTGCCGGCCGGTCTCCTGCTAGACCTCGATGACACCATCCTCAGCTACGACGCAGTCGGCGATGCCGCGTGGCGACTGACGTGCGAGCGTTACTGCGACCGCTGCAGCCTCGACGCCCCCACGCTCGACCGCTCGTTGCGGGAGTACCGCGAATGGTACTGGTCAGACCCCGAGCGGAACCGTCAGGGCCGGCTGCGCCTTGACGAGACGCGCGTATGGATCATTGCCCATGCCCTGCAGCGGCTGGGCATCGAGGAGGGAGGGCTTGCGGCGGAGATCACGAGCACCTTCCGCGAGCTGCGCGATGCCAGCATTGGCTTCCTGCCCGGCGCTCAGGAGACGCTCGAGGAGCTCACCCGGCGCGGCGTGCCGCTGGCACTGGTGAGCAACGGGCAGGCGGAGCTGCAGCGGGCCAAGCTGGAGCGCTTCGACCTGGAGCGCTACTTCCGGGCAATCTGCATCGAGGGGGAGATGGGGTTCGGCAAGCCGGACGGCCGTGCGTTCGCGGCGGCGCTGGCGGGCCTTGGCCTGCAGCCGGAGGAGGTGTGGATGGTCGGCGACAACCTCGAGTGGGACATCTTCGGGGCACAGCAAGCCGGGATCTACGCGATCTGGAACGACTATCGGGGAGGCGGCCTGCCGCCCGATTCTGCCATCGCACCCGACCGCATCGTCCGTCGCCTGGCCGAGCTCGTGGGCTGATGCGTCCGCGAGGACGCTCTCGGCCGTCGCGGTTGGCCCCGTGAGCTTGTGCCCCCTTCTCAGCGGGGGGTGTGCCTGAGGCCCCCCTGGTCTCACCGGCTGCCGACGCCCCGCTCCGCTCCCCGTCGCTGGCTGCCGGGGCGCCGGGCCACGCTCTGACTTGAACCGAGCCGCGCACGTCAGTAAGCGGAGCCGTCTGCCGTTGCGGTCGCTGTTGCCGTGGCTGCAGCCGGCGATGCCGCCGTGGCCCCCGAAGGGACAGCTCCGCTTAGTGACGTGCGCGACTCGGCTGAGTATGTACCGAAGGCCTCCCCGGCGAAGACCCACTACCTTGTCGCCGAGGCTCTGTGCGCGGACGGCACTGTGGAGACGGTCTCCAACGAGGTGTCTGTCACCGCGCGATAGCCGGTAGTACGGCAGTCCCGGGGAACCCCGGACTGCCTGCAGCCCCTGGCGGGCCACTCGCCTGGGGATTAGCTCATGGGCCAGGCTGAACCGCTGCCGGTCACCGGGCAGGTCGTCCCCTCGGCGGCTCACCACCGCCGGCACCGTCTCGTTCGCGAGGCACGAGAACCCGTCTAGGTCCGCCGGGGCGTCCGATAGCAGCACCACCTTCACGCCCCCGGTCTTCCAGAGTCCCGCACAGGTTCGCAATGGGGTCCACGCGCAGCTCCCACTCCTCCCGCAGGCCCTCCGCCACCTCCTCGGCCGCTTCCTCCGAGGACGGCACCGCCTTGACAGGAGACAACCCGTTCATCACAGGGACCCGGCCGGAGGCGGCCTCTTCGGCCGGCTCGCTAGGACGCCGGTTCGAGCACGATCGTCAGGAACGTCTGACGCCCTCGCTGGTGGCGGAACTGGTGCCGCGCCTGCCGGAGGCCCGAGCCGGCAGGCGGGGTGACGACCACGCTGTAGTTCCCCGATGCCGGCCGCTCGAACCGGAAATAGCCCTCCGGTCCGGTCAGGACGCGCCCGGCTTCACGATCCCCGGCGTACAGCACCACCTCCGCGTCGGGAACCGGGACCTGCCCGGCCGCGCCAACAGTTACGGTAGCCCGGGCGGCTCCCACGTCGGTCGCCGTGACGACCACGCCCCCGATATCGTCATCGCCGGGCGGCAGGCCCCCCCCGATGTATGCCAGGAGTGTGGCGCCGCCCGCGCAGCCACCCAGGGCCAGCACGACCAGCCCCGCCAGGCCGGTGATGGTCACGCGACGTCGCCTGTCTGTGTCTCGCAGGTCACTCACGATGGCTCCTCCAATGCCCGGCGGCGTGGGCGCGGGCGCCGTGTGCTCCCCCGGTCACGCAAGTCATCCTCGGCCCGAATCAGGACCCCACAGGCAACAGCGCCGGGGTGGTCGGCACGGAGCTCAGCGGCGTGGGCCAGGGCCTCCCCCACGCCTGCGGTATCGCCGGCGGCAAGCCGGAGGCGCCCGAGGGCGACGACGGCGGCATGAGCACCCCAGAAGTAGTCGATCCGCGCCGCCGTCTCCGCCGCCCTGTGCAGCGCAAGCGCCGCCACATCGGGAGCGAGCGCCGGCGCCGCCGACACGTGCGCCTCCACCTCCAGGTCCGTCAGGCCGTGCTCGTGCAGCTCCTGGATGAGCCCCGGCCAGGAGGCGGCCGCCGTGCTGTCCTGCTGCACCGCGAGCGCCAGCAAGAGCAGGCGGGCCTGCAGCTCCAGTCGAACGAGACGGTGCTCGGCCGCCATGCGCGCGCCACGCCGGAGGTGGTAGGTAGCGTCGTCTGTCCGCCCCTCGGCATGGTAGACGTGGCCCAGCGCCAGCTCGGCCTCGGCCAGGAGATGGGCCTGGTTGAGCTCAGCGGCCTGCTCGAGCGCCGTTCGCGCCGCGCCGCGCGCCTGCTCGAACTCGCCGCAGCGGCGGTGGAGCTCACTGCGCACGATGAGTGACAGCACCCGCATGCGGGCGTCACCGACGAGGGCCGCCCACTCCTCCAGTCGCTGGAGCCCCTCGGCCGTGGCTGCGGTGTCGCCCCGGCGGAGTGCCACCATGGCGCGGTTGAGCTCCGCCTCCCGGAGTTGGTCAACGGCGCCGGCCTGGGCCGCGAGCGAGCGCAGCTCATCGTTGAGCCGCGCCGCGAGTGGATAGTCGCCGCAGACGAGGGCCAGCGTCGTGCGGTTGGAGAGCAGGTAGGCGGTGGCGAGTGCGCGGCGCGCGGCGGGTTCGTCGGCCGTTGCGATCGTCTCCTGCGCTGCCTGCAGGTGTGCGGCGGCCTCGTCCGGCTGCGCCGCCTGAGTGGCGATGGCCGCGAGCAGGATGCGACCCGACCAGCGGGGCCACCAGAGGTCGGCGGCCGCCAGCGCCTCGGCCTCGCGCCGCGCCTCCGGGACGCGTCCGGCCTGGAGCAAGGCACGCACCCGCTCTTGCCGGGCCGAGTACAGCGTCGCCGTCTGGCCTAGGGCCACGGCGGCCGTGATCGCCTCCGCCAGCACCTGCTCCGCGCGCGCCAACTGGCCCTGGAGGAACCAGCCGTGCCCCATCTGGAGGTGGGCACGCATCCCCGCTTCCTCGTCGCCAGCCTGCCGGGCCAGCTCCAGCCAGCGGGCGGCCGCCTCCACCAGCCCGGGCGCGTCGCCGATCCGCCGCAGCGCCTGACAGTAGTCCCCCAGCAGCTTCAGCTCCGCCTGCCGACAGTGGGCCTCGCTCTCCAGCCGCGCCCCTCGCTCCCCAGCCAGCTCTTCCTGTAGCGCGTTGAGCCGTGAGGTGCTCTCCGCCACGCGGGTGGCAAGCTCCGCCGCCCGCGTGGCGTCGGCGTTGGGCGCAGCCGCCAGGAACCATTCGAGCGGCTTACCCGTCTGGGTGGCGATCTGCTGGAGACGGTCGAGCTGGACTAGCACGCTCCCGCTGACGTATTGGTAGATGAGCGCCCGCGACCAGCCGACGCGGCGGGCGAACTCGGGCAGCGAGTCGAAGCCCGCGGCCATCACCGCAGACTGGATGCGCGTACCAAGCTCCTGTCGACCCTCAGTAGTCGTGATATCCATGGGTGCCACTTCCCGCCACGATCAGCATAGCAGGGCGCGCCAGGTGGAGTCAAGCATGATACTCTACTAGCATACGTTAGTCTGTTGTTAGCAGACGATCTTCTGTCATTAGCGGAACCTTCGCCGTTGTCTGGCGTCAGAGTGGTTACGTACACCCAATCCCCCATCACCAGGGAGGCAATGCACCATGCACAAAGTGATCGTTGCCAGTCTGCTCGGACTGCTGTTCATTGCGACAGGGCTGCTGAGCGCGCATGCGTCACCAGCCGTCACGGGCTGCCAGGGATGGCAGACCGCCGGCACTCAGACCCCGGCGCCCGCCGCCGACGCGGTGTCCACCAACGGCCCGCAGGCGGGCTACCGAGGGGGCGCGGCCGACCGACAGGGAGAGGTGCAGAAGCGGCTCCGCAAGCGTGACCGTCAGCGCGACGGAAGTTGCGAAGTTGCCCCCCGACGCACGCGCGACGGAAGCTGTCAGTTCACTGCGAAGCGCACTCGTGACCGCGCACGCGACGGAAGCTGCCAGTTCACTGCCGGACGTACGCGCGACCGCACGCGCGA
>CAZIWQ010000098.1:0-11769 GCA_964542355.1 uncultured Armatimonadia bacterium | reverse complement strand
GATCACGAGCATCCGGGTGTGGGCGTTGCGGTCGATGCTGGGCATCGGGACCCGGCCGGCGACTTGCCGGCCGGGTCCCGACGGCTACTGGGCGGCCTTGCCGGCCCGCCTCGGCTTGCGTTGGGCGCCCGCCTGTTGGCCGTGTTTGCCCTTACCCTTGCCCTTGGCCGTTGGTGCCTCAGTCGGAGCCTTCCGGTCGGGGGCCGGCTCATCCATCGCGATTCCGTTCAGCGGCGGCGCAAGGAGAGCAGGATACCTGACGGCTATCTCACTCCGAGCGCCTCCCGCAAGCTCGCCAGACCGGCGGCGCAGGTGACGTAGTGGACGCGGTCATCGATGGCTGCGCCCGGCGGCAGCGGGTTCCCGAACAGGTCGAGGCGCTGCACACCGTCCGCGGCGGGCAGGTTGTAGGCAGCATGCGTCGGTCCCGTCGTGACCGCGGCGACGGCGCGCTCCGCCGAAGCGAACAGGTACGCGTAGACGCCATCTGCCAGCGTCACGCGCGTGATGTAGGCCGTGTCCTCGAGCAGCCATGCCAGTGCGCTATGGGCGGCGGCGGAGGGGTGCAGGTACCCGTCCGCCGTGATGAGCGTGCTCCAGTCCATCGGCCCGCCGAAAGTGCTGTGGCCATGCATGGTATACAGGAACGCATGCTTCTCGCCCGTCGCCCGACGAGTCAGCATATAGCGCGCGAGCCGGTCGGCAACCCGCCAGCCTGTGTCTTCACTATCATAGGGCAGTGTGGAGCGGTAGAAGCCGGTGGAGGGATCTCCCGACAGCGGCGCGCCTTCACTCATCCACACCGGCTTGGGTACCGTCCCCAGCTTCTCGGTGATCGGCCCGAGAGCCGCCTGGTAGGCCTTCTCCGTGGCATCGCCCGGCATGCCGGTCATGGCGCTCTCATAGTGGTGGTAGGAGATGGCGTCACAGGTGTCGAGCCCGCCAGCCTGCAGCACCTCCCGGGTCCACTTCGAGCCCGACTCCGACCCATAGGTGTTGAAGCCGACGATGGTGACCTGCGGATCGACCTCGTGTGCCGCGGCATAGGCCACCTGCTGCAGCCGGGCGTAGTCGGCCGCGGGGGTGTCGCTGGCGACAAAGTGCGCCAGCCAGTCGGTGCCATGCTTCTCGTCGAAGCGCAGACTCCAGAAGGAACTCCCCCACGGCTCGTTCCAGATCTCGTAGCTGTCGATGATGTCGCGGTAGCGCCCCACGATCGTCCGCACGGCATTGGCCCAGTCGTCCATGTTCCGTGGCTCAAGGTAGCGGTCGAAGTAGTCGGTGCAGGGCTTGCCCCAGTTGCTGGCCCAGCCGGGGCTGGTCGAGAGGAGGCCCAGGATCTTGAGGTGATGGTCGCGGTAGCGCTGCAACTCCGCATCGCGGAACTGCCACTTCCCCTTCTCCGGCTCGAGGAACGACCACCCGATGTAAGCGGTCCCGGAATCGTGGAGGCGCACCCAGTTGCAGCCCGCGGCCTTCGCCATCGTCAGGTGGCGGTTGGTCGAGAGCGTGTGGGTGCCGAAGAACGAGTCCGGCGCGTCCTTGCCCCAGTAGCGGGGACGGTGGAGCCGGTAGCAGACGACCTCGGTCACCGTGCTCAGCTTCTGCCCCGCGGCGTCCTCCACCCATGTCTCAAGCCGGTACGGCCCGAGCGGGTGCTGCCGCACCGGCGCGAAGCTGAGTGTGCCCCCGCTCAGACGATCGCCGCCGAGCGTGACCGGCGCCAGCATCTCCTGATCCCCGTACATGGTTACCAGCCGCGTCTTCAGCGTGGCTCCGGGGCATTGGCCAACCACGGCGTACTTGAGCGTGAGCGGCTCGTCGTCAAAGATGACCCGCGCCGAGGAAGCGTCGGAGGCGGGGAGGGCGAGCGACACCTCGACCGGCCTCTGCGGGGCATAGGCCGTCGCCGTGGTGGCGTGCTCGACCTGCAGTTGGTCCAGCCACAGCGTGCCCTTGCCCTCGATGCGCAGGTGGTGCGCCGGCGCCAGCAGGAGCGGCTTGAAGGTCAACTCCACCCGGCGCCAGTCGGTGCCGGTGGACTTCAGCGGCATACTGGCGCACCACTGCCCCTTGCCCCCGGCCACGATCAGCTTGCCGTCAAAGTCCCCGCGGACGGACAGGCTGGCCACATGGGCCTCAAAGCTCCAGGGCACAGGGAAGGGCGCACTGTAGACGAGGATGCCCTGCGGCGCCTCGAGCTTGAGGCTGGGGCAGCCGTCGGGGCCGGGGACTGCCGGGTCGCTGTCGACGCGAACCTGATCGCCGTCGGACCAGTCGCGGTCAATCGACCAGCCGCTCGGGAGCCCGAGGGGGAAGCGCGACAGCCGCGCCAGGTTGCCGCGCCCCGCGTCGGGGTGCTTTGCCTTGATCTCCTCGATCAGGTCCTGGTCGGACAGCCTCACTAGCTTGAGCCGCTGGAGGTCGAGGGTACCGTCGCCGGATAGGTAGAAGTAGAGCCCGAGGCTCTGCGGCTGGGTCGCGAGGCGGAAGTCATACGAGAAGTCGCGCCACTGCGCGTCCATGGCGGGAGTGGCGGACCAGACCGTAGTGTAGGGCGCACCCGTGAAGCGGACGCCGGGGCTGCCACCCACCAGGCTGCGGGCGGTGAACCTCAGGCGGTAGTAGCCCGGCTCTTTCTCCATCCCCGGCAGGGCATGGGTGAACTGGAGACCACCGCCCGAAGACTGGGTGATCCGCAGGAAGCTGCGGCCCGCCTCGGTCACGGGCTTGTACTCGACCACCACCTTGCTCTTCCAGCCGGTGTTGTCACTCCAGCCGTCGGGGAGGGCGCCGGTGATGTTGTTGCCCTTCTCGGCGTTGACGTCGGAGAAGGTCTTGCCGGGGAGGGCGAAGTCCGTGTCGATCAGGATCTGCGGCGCCGCGGATACTGCGCCGGAAAGCAGCAGCCCCGCCACTGTCAGCATCCCTGTGGGTGCCATGCAACGCTCCCTCACGTTCCTGTGCGGATGGTGTCGTCAGCCGTGGCTTCGCGAAGCCAGACTAGAAGTTCTCCCCGGGGGTATACTGTACCTCGCCGCCAGTTGCCTGCCCGATCTCATCTCACGGAGCAGAGCATGCCGTCACTTGCGCCGGTTACGTTGTGCGTGGGCCTGTGGGCTCTGATCTCGCCGAGCCTGTGTCAGGCCGCAGACAATCTTGGGCGCCCAACGCGGAAGGTCTTCGCGCACTACATGGTCTGCATCCCGCGCGCCGGCGGCGGGGCCACGGTCTCCGACTACATGGCTGAGATGCGCGCAGCGCAGGCGCGTGGCATCGACGGCTTTGTGCTCAACTGCGGGGGCTGGAGCGTGCGTGAGCCACACTACAAGGCCCGGACAACGCTCCTGTACGAGGCCGCGAGACAGCTCGGCACCGGCTTTTCGCTCATGATCTCCGCGGACTACTCGACCGGCCTGACGCTCGCGGAGACAAAGGACATGATCGTCTCGTTCCGCGACCACCCCAACCAGTTCCGGTGGGAGGGCAAGCCCGTGCTGTCGACGTTCTGCGGGGAGGGGGCTGACAACAAGCACGGCCAGGAGGTCATTGACTTCTTGGACCGCGAGTTCCCCGATGGTCGCGGCGGGCGCACGGTGCTCTATGTGCCCTACTACTACCCGCGCCCCAACATCACGGAGATCCCGACCCAGGCGCACGTGGACCAGGTCTTCAGCACCTTCCCGGGCCTCGATGGCTTCTTCTACTTCGGCGCGGCGGGCTACGGGCCCGAGTTGGCGCAGGCCAACGCTCTCCTGGCGGACAAGTGGGTGGGTGCCGGCAAGATCTACATGGCCTCGGTCACGCCGTTCTACCGCGGTTTCGGAGGCAACTACCGCGTGTATGAGACGCGCGGGTTCGAGGCGATGGTCGCCGAATGGGAGGCAGCGATCGCTCACCGGGCCACATCGCTTCAGATCGAGACCAGGAAAGACTGCGGCGACGCACGCTACATCTGTCCGTTTGGCGCCCCGCAGCAGACGGAGCTGTGGAACGGCCACTGGGGCAGCGTGCTATCGCACACAGGCTTCCTCGACGCGATGCGCTACTACATTGACTGGTACCATCGCGCGGCGCCCCCGACCATCGAGCGCGATGAGCTGTTCTATGCGTACCGGCTACACCCCAAGTCCGTCCCGGGCCGCGTCAAGCCGGCCGAGGAGACAGTGGGCCGTCCCAGTCGCGCAGACGCCCTGGTAGACAGCGTGTTCGTCATGTGCCTGCTAAAGGCACCGGCTCAGCTCACCGTCCACAGCGGCGAGACCTCGCAGACCTTCGATGTGGCTGCCGGTGTGCACCACCTGGCGATGCCGTTCGCGCTCGGCAAACAGCGCTTTGTCGTGACACGCGACGGCACGACCGTCCTGGACAGGACCGGCGAGCACGAGGTTACGAACGACAACTGGAGCAACTTCCACGTGTTCGCCGGCAGTGCCGCAGCCGACTGACGGCCGCGAACGTCCTCGCAGTCCGGTCGCCCGGGAGACGACGAAGCCACACCGAGGCCCGGCCGCCCCGTACCTGGCGGCCGGGTCGCTACTTGCTCCAGTCCTGTACCACGCAGCCGGGCTGCTGCGGGTCGAGGGTGAGCGAGAGGTGCGCGAACCCGCCGACGATCGTGGGCTTCAGCGGCAGGTCGTTCCACGCGTCACGGTACTTCGCACCAGACTGGTGCGGCACAGTGAGAACCTCCCCCGCGTACGTCCGCGGTCGACCGTTGAAGACCGTCCACACGTTTCGCTGCGTGCCCGGGAAGAGATTGGCCGTGATGCCGGCCGCGGGCGTCTCGACCCATGGCAGCGGGTCGTCGCCGCCGAAACAGTCGGCGTACTCGCGTTTGACGACATACGCGCGGTTGATCCTGGCGCGCGGGCGCGAGTAGTGCAGCCGGAACGTGTCCTCATGGAACACCTCGCCGTTGACGAACACCGCGTCCACCTGATTGGGCTTGTTACTCGCCTCGATGTACCCGGGGAGACAGACGTTCCGGTATCGCGTCAGGGCGTACCGCAACAGGTTGAGCGGCATCTCGGCGCAGAGATCGGCAGACCGGTCCGAGCCGTTGTAGCGCCGGGCGAAGGTCTGGTTGAGCTCGAGGAAGTAGTACTGCAGGCATCCATCCGCGTACTGCGAAGCGACGTCGGTCAAGGGGTACTCGCTCCAGAGCGCCACTTCATCGGGCAGGGCTTCGCGCAGGCGCTTGATCACCGCCATGTCATCGTCACGCGGGCTGCACCCCGGCACTCCCCGCAGATGTGAGAAGCGCGGGAAGACATCCATGTAGACGATCTGACAGCCGGTATCGCGCTGCATCCTCACGATGTCCTCGAGAAAGAAGTTCCTCCAGCGCTCGTGGCCGATCCCCGGGAAGACGATCCCATCGACTTGCTTGGCACCGCGCAAGGCGGCAGAGGCGTCGTTCTCCATGGCCTTGTATACCGCGGTGGCGGCAAGCTCCTGGCTGAGCGCCGGGTCGGGCAGGGAGGAGACGCGGAAGCGGTCGCTCAGGGTGTAGAGCGACACGGGGCGCTGCCACCGGGTCTGCATGTCGGCAATGCCCCTGCGGAAGAGCTCGAGGCCCCCGACCTGGGCGTAGGCCAGCGGGGCGCCGTAGACCCCGTACTCATCGCGGTTCTTCTGGTCGTTGTAGGTCCAGTTGAAGAAGTGGATCAGGTCGGGCACGTGCCCGAGCCGCTGCTTCTCGAAGGCGAAGGTCTCGTCGGTGAGGAATCGCTTGCGGTCCGGCGAGATGAACGACGGAACCCGGGCCTCGCGCCAGCTCAGCTTGTCACTCGTTCGGTAGCACTGCAAGTCCCAGGCATTCAGGAAGAAGGCCTCATCCTGCGACTTGTGAGGCGTGTACCACCTGCGCACCCAACTCCGGTAGAGGTCGAACGCACCGTGCCAATCACCAGCGTGGGCGAGCAGGGAGACGGGCGGATAGGTACGGCTTGCGCCCGGGTCGAGGGAGTGGTAGTCCGCCGGGAAGCACACGCCCCCCGCGACGCCACTGGCATCCTTGCGGAGAGTGAAGGTTGCCATGCGTTGCTCGTGGTTGTCGGTGCGGACCATCAGGCCGATCCCGGCCGGGCGGCTGTAGATATCCATGAACTGGCCGGCGAACTCCGGGCCATACGGGGCTCGCAGAACGGTCTCCTCCGCCGTGTCCACCGTGCGGTACTGCGGGAAGAACATGCGGGTGTGGGCGAGGTCCCCGAGGGTGACCCCATCCAGTGCCGGCAGGCACAGCTCGGCTGCCAGCGGCTTGCTGCCCAGGTTCCTCGTCTGAACGGCAAAGGTCAGCTCCGGCGAATCGTGGGCGGTGATGGTGACGGCGAGCTCCAGCGGCAACTCCGGCCGCGTACTGGTCAGCTTCAGCTCTGCGTCGGTCGGTGAGGTGCGTACCAGCGCGGCCTTGAAGCAACGCCCCGTGTAGACCGTGTCGCCGACGCGCAGGCGCAGGCCGCTCGTCGGCGCAAGCCGAACGCCGGCCGCAGGGTTGCCGCGGTGGATGAAGCGGTCGAGGGTGAAGCCCTGGGAGAGATCGAAGCTGTACTCATACCACTGGCTGGCGAAGGACAGCCGCTGGCCCTGCTGAGTGACCGCCACCGGCAGGGCGGCGGGCGCCGGGTGCCGGACGGTATGCTCCGGGGCAGGGAAGGTGACGAGCTCCGGCACCAATGCCCTGTCGGAGGTGTTGAGTGTGACGCCCGCGAGGGCGAAGCTCTGACCGAACTGGTGGTTATGCAGGGTGATCTGCTTCAGCCGCCGGGTGGGGTCGACCGCCACGGCATAGGCCCCCAGCTCGCGAGCGGGGATGTAGCAGCCCCGGTCGGCGAGCGAGTACGGGAATGCGGTCTCGCCGGGTCCCTGGTCGTAAGTGAGCTCCACCGCGAGACACTCGATGTCATCGAGACGCAGGGCCGTGTCGGGGAGGCCGCCACGGGGCTGGATCGGTGACGCGGCTAGCGCGAGCAGCAGGTAGGCCTCGCGAGCGGTGGCATCCACATCCACGCTGAGGGAGTCGTCGCGGGATATGGGCCCCAGGTTGCGGCTGTCGACCGTCTGGCCGAGGAACTCGACGCGCTCATTGCGCTCTGGCGGTTCAGGCATCAGGGCCAGGTTCTTATCGGCAGAGGCAATGGTGAACGGTACGCCTGACACCTCGACGCAGCCGGCGGGGAGCGTGCGGACACCGTCGAGGGCCACCTTGTACCTCGTCAGCACGCGCTCATGCCAGGCCCCCAGCGAGCCGTTCAGCAGCCCGCCCAGGGCAACAGGCACCAGGCCGCCCGGCGGCGGTGCGCCCCCGACGGTGACCTCGGTGGTGTAGAGCTCGGGGGCCGCTCCGCGCAACTCCATTCGCTCCAGGGTCAGCCGTGGCGCATCGTCCTCCGTGAGCAGCGTGACCTGCAGTTGCTGGAGCGTGAACGCCTCCGGCAGGGGCTTCACCAGAGTATGGCGCCGGCCGTCGTTGAGTGCCAGGTTGGCGTCGAGCACCGTCGCGTCATCACCGGCCGCCTTGTCGCTCACCCCCTGCAGCAGTACGAGGGCGCGCGGGTCGTAGGTCCGGCGGAGACCCCGGGCGCGGAAGGTGTGCACGGCATAGCGGCACTTCGCGGTCGACAGGGGCTTGGGGAGCCGGGCGGTCCAGGACATGCTACGGGCTCTCCCGGCCTCGCCGTGCAGTGTGAACGTCATCCCGCCGTTGTCGAGCGCCGCCCGCTGGAGCGGGCCTTCACCGCCGCTCGCAGTCGCCCCATCCACCATCACCAGACGGGTGGGACGCTCGGCGTAGGGTGTGCTGCCGGTACTGTCGCGCCACTCTAGCTGTGACCAGTCGGCGCGCCACTGCTCCGGTGCCTCCGGCCAGACCAGCGGACGGCTCAGCCACGCCGTGTCCCCCCGGTAGACCTCCACTTCGTCCAGCATGATGTAGGCGCCATTGCCCAGGTTGATGGGCGAGGCGACGAACTTCACGTAGCGGCCGTGGGTCTCCAGCTTGTCGGTCACGAGCCAGAAGGAGGCATAGCCGGTGGCCGGGGGCCGCGTGGATAGCAACTCCATCAGGTTGCCCACATGGCTGTAGCGCTCGCCGTCATCGCTGACATAGACCTGAAGGCTGGTTGGCCATTCCACCCCGGCCTGCCCCGCCCCCATGTGCAGCCCGACGCCCCGGATCGGCTGCGGGGCGCCAAGATCGATGGTGAAGACCGTGGGGTCGACCAGGGCCCAGCCCACCGTGCTCTTGTCGTACCACATGGGAGTGGCGGGGGAGAGCTTGCCATCGGTCAGTTGCCGCACGTCATCGGCATCCGTAGCGCTCCCGTCGTTGGGCGCAGTGCCAAACAGCACGGCCTTGCCCAGCGCGAGGTTCTCGACCGGAGGGCGTGCCGCGGACCCGTCATCAGCCCCCACGGGGGGTACGGCTGTCAGGGCGAACGCCAGGCAGAAGAGCAGCCAGGTCCTGGGTGTGTGCATGTCTCGTTCCTCCGTAGTCGTGTCACCGCGGGCCGGTATGCCCAACACTCCAGTCGGGCGGCAGTCGCTGCCGGACCGGTACGCCCGACACTCCTGTCGGGCGGCAGTCGATGCCGGACCGGAGTGTCCGGCGTACCTATCCCTCGACGCAATGCCGGCCGGCGCTCAGCGGGCGCGTGCGCAGGGCCCCCACTGTCTCCGCCGCGCCGTCGACGGTGACGCAGGCCTCCGGTGGGGCCATGCCGGAGAGGTCCACGTAGGCGGTGGAGCCCTCGGGCACGTCCGCCACCAGCCGCGCGTGTTCTCCGTCTGGCTGTTGCTCGATCTCCAGGTGCACCGGACCCCCCGGCGTCGGCACCTTCGCCCGGGCCCACGCGAGATCGGCGGGCTGGGGGTGGATCAGGATGGACCTGAACCCGGGGGCCGCCGGACGTACGCCCATGAGGCACCGGGGGATGATGTTCGCCGGTGCCGCCCCCCAGGCATGATTCCAGTCGAGGTTGGCCTTGTAGCGCGGGTCCCAGGCCTCCAGCGTGATGCTCGAGCCGAGCTGAAGCATGTGGAGCCAGCTACGGTCGTGCTCCGCAGTCATCAGGGCGAGGGCGTGACCCGCCTCCCCGAGCCGGTACAGGGCTTCCAGCAGGTACTGGGCGCCGTAGACGCTGCACGCCATCCCCCGCGAGCGCAGGAACGCCGCCACCCCGGCCTGGTGCGCCGGGGGTACCAACCCGATCGCCGCCGGCAGCATGTTCGCGTGCAGCGAGGCGTGCCCGGAGCCTTCGCCGTCCGTGTAGAGGCTGCGAGCAGTGTCGAAGCACACCCGGTGGATACTCGCCGCCACCTGCCGGTGCCGCTCAGCGAAGAAGCGGTGGTCCTGCTCCCGGCCCAACTGTGCCGCAATCCGCGCGAACAGCTCCAGGTTCCAGCAATGGAAGGCATTGACGATCGTCTTGATCGGGACCATGTCATACCCGTCACGCTCGCCGGGGACACCGTCCGCGGGGGAGGCGGGGGGCCAGTCCACGAGGTCATCCATCGTGGTCAGCCGCATGGTGTGCAAGAACTCGGGCGTCACGAGGCCGGTGAGAGTGCTGATCAGGCCGTCGTCCCGGGCCAGTGCAATCAGGGTCTTGCGCCGGAGCTCGTCGTAGTAGCGCTCGAGCATGGCCGTCTCGCCCGTGTACTCGTAGTCGGCCCACGCCATCGGTACGCAGTGCAGCGCCCACTCGGTCGGCCAGGTCGGATGCTCCAGCAGGTACTCGAGGGAGTGACGGGCGAGCTGGTACTCACTGTCCACGCAGTAGTGGCTGAGCTGGTTGAGGTAGGCGTCGCCCTCGTAGGGGATCCGCTCGCGGTCACCATCGACGTACACGCCACAGAACGAGGTGGCCTGGATGCTGTAGCGGCATAGCTCCCAGACGCGATCGAGCCGCTCGTCGGAGCAGTGGAACGCCGCGGCGGTCTCGTCGAAGGGGTGGTTGACCGCGAGCTGTACGACCCCATGTAGCGTGACCGACCCGGGCGGCGCGTGGATCTCGGCATAGCGGAAGGGCAGCACCTCGAACAGGTCGGTCGGCATCCGGATCGCTTCCGGCGCAGTGTTGTACGAGTCCGGCGGGATCTCGACGCGGAGGGTCTGGCGGCCGGGAGGCACGGGCACTTGCAGGTGGCGGTAGCGGACGCAGCCGGGAGGGTTGCGGTCCACCACACCGGGCGCGGCCAGCCGCTCGCCCAGGTCGACGGCGAGCTCCGCCCCGGCGGCCGACGAAGAATCCACGTCCAGCCGGATGGTGCCGAACGCCACCCGGCCGAAGTCAACGAACCAGTGGCCGTCCGGCGATGGCGCGAGCACCACCGGTGGCACCTCGCGCACGACGAGGGCCCGTGGGCGGGCGATGCCTGGGGTGTTCGCGCCGCCCGGCGCTTTGCATGTACTCACAAGCGATCCCTCCATGCCCGACGCCACTGTTCGTCGCGCCGTCCGGCGCCCCCGTCATTCTGGAGGAGCGGCCGGAAAGCCGTTCTCCGGCCGCGAAGCCACGCCAGAATGGCTTTGGCGGGCACTCACCCGGTCGCCTGGCCTCGGGGCCGGCCGGAAGTGGCCTTCTCGGCCGGCCCCGAGGCCAGGACCGCGTCGCCGTCCAGTGCGGCTCGTGCAGTCGTCAGCCGGCCCGGCGTCCGGCAGCGGCGTCGTCTCCGCCGAGTCCGATCCCGGTAACCGCAACCCTTCCACCGGGCCCCGCGAAATCCTGCCTGGCGGGGAGCAGGAGTCGGTGACGGGTGAGGCGAATATAGTGGAGATGGGGGAGCGGCCCGCCTATCATAGGAGGTGTTAGCCGTGAGAGCCAAAGGGTTCACGTTGATCGAGTTGCTGGTCGTGATCGCGATCATCGCCATTCTCGCCGCGATCCTCTTCCCGGTGTTCGCCCGGGCGCGCGAGAAGGCCCGGCAGACGTCGTGTCTGTCGAATGTCAAGCAGATGGGCCTCGGGTTCCTGATGTACGCGCAGGACTACGACGAGACGCTGCCCGCGGGGAATTCCTACGCCGGCATCGGCTGGTGGGGGAACGCCATCGCGCCCTACGTGAAGAACACGCAGATCTTCTACTGTCCCAGCAAGAACAGCAACTACCCCGGCTACGGTGTTTCGTGGCCCAACATCATGAGCGACACTTCCGGTGGTGGCCGGGTGGCCTGCTCACTCGGGGCGATCGACGCTCCCGCCGACGCCCTGATGTTTGCCGAGGCCGAGCGGGTTAGCGGCGCGGCGATTGTTTGGCTGTACTCGTGTCGGAGGGTCCCCTTCGGGACATCCACCGACGGAGCGGAGTATGCCACCAACCTCATCCCCGTTCCGGGCCGCCACAACGGAGGCAACAACGTCGGCTTCTGCGATGGCCACTCCAAGTGGATCGCCACGTCGACGATGTGCAACAACAGTTGGAGCGGCTGGACGTCCCAGCCGTACTCGCTCGGGTAGCCCCTGACGTGAGAGGCCTCGTACGGGGGGGCGCTCGGCGGCCCCCCGTAAGCGGGTGCCTGCTGCCTCTAGAGACCCGGCCGAAGAGGCCACTTCCGGCCGGGTCTCGAGGGGTGAGTTGGCTGCGAGTGCCCTCTGCGCGTCTCTGAGCGTAGTGTCGCGGCCTCAGAACGGCTTTCCGGCCGCTCTTCCAGGGCGGGCACTTGCCCCGCCGCTGATGTTCTGTAGGGTGGCGGCCCCCCCGCATGATCGCGACGTTGCACTGGCGCTGTCGTGACGTTGCAGCGGGCATCGGCAACAGTGACCCC
>CAZIWQ010000097.1:0-11772 GCA_964542355.1 uncultured Armatimonadia bacterium | reverse complement strand
GCCCCGGCGGCGAGTTTGGGCGCCTCACCCTCCGCGCCCTGAGCCGCCCCGTGGAGACGCCCGCCTACCAGTTCGCGCTCCTGTCCGACACGCACGTCGGCCAGGGGCGATCGACGTGGATGAACGTGAAGCTGGACGGGCCGTCCGCCCGGGAGCTGGCGACCACACTGGCGGCGCTGAAGCAGCAGGGGGTGCGCTTTGCCATCATCGCCGGAGACATGGCTGATGGCAGCCAGCGCGCCCAGTACGAGGCCCTCGGCGCGGCGTGCCGTGCTGGCGGCCTGCCCGTGTACGGTTGCATCGGCAACCACGACGCATACACGGCCTCCTCGCGCGCCGACGTGATGGCGCTGTGCCCCGGGCTGTTCCCGGGCGGCGCCACCGACTACGTTCTCGCCGAGGGCCCGCTGCGGTTCATCGTCCTCGACGGGTCGTACTGGAAGTCCACAGACGGCCGCTTCATGGACCACTATGACGCCGCCGACTGCGGGGGGATCGGCATCAAGCCCGAGCAGGTTCAGTGGCTCAAGGACCAGCTTGCCCGCGACACCAAGACGCCCACCGTGGTGGTGTGGCATTACCCGCTCGTCTGTCGGGGCGGGCTGTCGTCGTGCGGCTACAAGCTGCCGGCGTCAGCGATGGGGGCCGAGGTGCTGGCGGCGCTCCGTCAGGCTCCGAATGTGGTGGCATCGCTGTGTGGCCACACGCACTGGAACGAGCTCAATCCCCGGGATGGCATCACCCACGTGGTCAACCCGGCGTTCTGCGAGTGGCCGAATGCCTATCGCGTGTTCCGCGTGTATGCGGACCGCATGGAGTGGGAGCTCAGGCAGGTCCCGAACCGGGGGTTCGTCCGGGAGTCGTTCGTTGTGTCGAAGGCGCTGTCGTGGATGATCTCGACCGCTGAGGGCGATCTCACGGGGACAGTGAAGCTCAGCTCACGCCTTCCAGGCCCAGAAGAGCGGCCGGAAAGCCGTTCTGAGGCCGCTCTTCCAGAGCGGTGAGTGGTCGCGGGCGACCAGGGCCCGCCACGCCGCGCCCCTGCCGCAGCGGATGCCAGCCGACAGGGGCGCACTCACAGGCGCCGCGTGAGCCCAACCCCGCAGCATCGCGGGGGCTCAGGTCGGGCCGGTCACGGTCGGCGCCGAGCGACATCGGCATACACCTTGCGGCGATCCCCGATCTCCCACACCGTCACCACGCGCGCCCTGGCGTCCACGCGGTACACCACCCGCCAGTCGCCTTCTCGCGGGCGCAGGAACCCCCGCAGACTGCCATGCAGCGACTCGGCGCCGGCGGGGCGCGGGTTCTCCCCCAGAGCGTTGATGCGCTCCGCCAGGAGCGCACGCACTTGCGGCGGGAGGGCGAGGAACTCGCGGCGCGCCGCCGGCAGGAACTCAACACTGCAGCTCACAGCCCGGCCTCCGCCTTCACCTGTGCCCACGAGATGCGCTGCGCGTTCTCCGGGTCAGCCGCCCGTCGTGCCAGCTCCTCCGCGAGGGAGCGATCCTCCTCCGACATCGTCCCACCGGCAGCAAGCCATGCGTCGAGCTCGACCTTGCGGAATAGCCACTTCCGCCCGACTTTTGCTGCGGGGAGTTGCCCGGCCAGAGCCTTCCGGCGAACCGTCTGTGGGTGGACGTGGAGGTAGGCCGCGGCCTCCACCGGCCCCATGGTCTCTTGTGCCATCAAAGACGCCTCCGCACCAGCAGATATCAGTTGACATCAAATGCTATCACTGGATCCGCGGTGCGTCAAGCCCGGGTGGCCGCGGGCGTCTCCACCTCACCACCGACGGGTTGCACTGGTTGTCGGTGCTGCCGGCCCACCAATCCAGGCCTCGGGTCCACTTCACATGGCCGTCCACGTAAGCGACGTTGCACCCGCCATTGTGCCGGCCGCCGTTGTTTCAGCCGTCCGCCCGCAGTCGGTAACCTACTCCCGGCTCGGTCACGATGTACCTCGGGCGCGAGGGATCGGGCTCGACCTTGCGGCGCAGGTTGCTGATGTTCACGCGCAGTGTGTGCGTCTCGGTCTCGTAGGCACTGCCCCAGACCTCGCGCAGGAGGTGGCGCTGCGTCAGGACCTTCCCCGCGTGGCGCACGAGCGCCCGCAGCAGGTCGTACTCCGTGGGCGTCAGGCTCACTTCGCGCCCCTGCAGCGTGACCTGCCTCCGTCCCAGATCCACTTTGAGGTCGTCCAGCTCGAACACGGGCTCCGACCCCGTCTGCGCTACGCGGCGGAGGGCGACGCGGATGCGGGCCATCAGCTCGCCGACCCCGAAGGGCTTCGTCAGGTAGTCGTCCGCCCCGGCGTCGAGGGCCGCGATCTTGTCGTCCTCGCGTTCGCGCACCGACAGCACGATCACCGGCGTCTGCGACCATGCGCGCAACTGGCGGATGACCTCAGTGCCGTCCATGTCGGGCAGGCCCAGGTCGAGGATGATCACGTCGGGGCGGTCCGCCCCCACGGCGCGCAGGCCGTCCTTGCCGGTCGCGGCCTCGTAGACGAGGTGACCGTGGCCGGTCAGCGTCGCGGTGAGGAAGCGCCGGATGGCGCGCTCGTCGTCCACGACCAGAATCCTCAGTCCGCCGTCTGTCATGGCTCACCCGGAGGCGGGGATGGGGGAATGGGGAGCACGAGGCGGATGGTCGTCCCGCCGCCCGGCCGGTTCTCGGCCCAAATGCTCCCCCCGTGTGCCTCCACAATCCCCTTGCTGATTGCCAGGCCCAGGCCGGTGCCACTGACCCCGTCGTCGTGTCGCAGCCGTTGGAACTTCCCGAACACGCCCGCCAGGTCCTCCGGCGGGATGCCCACCCCGCGGTCGGAGACCGCGAGAACCGCCCCGGGGCCATCGAGGCCCGCGGCAATGTCCAGCGGGGTGCCCGCAGGCGAGTACTTCAGCGCGTTGTCCAGCAGGTTGTTCAGCACCTGGACCATCATCACTGCGTCGAGGGGCACCAGCGGGAACCCGGCAGGCACCTCCACGGTGACTGCCCGGTCGCGCAACCTGTCGGCGAGCTGCGTCAGGGAGATGCCCACGACATCCTGGATGTCACACGGCTCGGGACGCAGCGAGAGCGCCCCCGCCTGCAGGCGCGACATGTCCAGCAGGTTGCCCACCAGTCGGTTCAGGCGCTCCGCCTCCCCCCACGCGGTGTCCACCAGCTCCGCGCGCATCGCCTCGCCGTCCGCGCCGCGGGGCGCCCCCTCACCGGCCTCCTCGCGTAGGCTGCTGAGCACCCCGGTGATCGTGGCCAGCGGCGTCCGCAGCTCGTGAGAGACGGAGTTGAGCAGCGCGGTCTGCAGCTTCTCCGTCGCGCTGAGCACCTCGACCTGGTTCGCCTGGTCGGCCAGCCGAACCCGTTCCACGGCCACCGCCGCCTGGCTCACGAAGGCCTCCAGCAGCCGCCTCTGATCCGGCGCCTCGATCCACTCCTCGGTTGCCGCCCGGACGCCCACGACGCCCAGACTGCGGCCCGCGACTTTCAGGGGAGTGTAGCGCATCGTGGCCGCGGGGAGGGTGTCCGTTCCGGCGCCCGCCGCCTCGCCGTGCTCGTGAGCCCATTGCGCGACCGCGCGCTCGTCCTCGCTCATGTCCACACTGCCCGCGACCGCCTGCAACTCGAGCCTCCCCCCACCGTCGGCGGCCGCGGGGAGCAGCAACACGGTCTCGTAGCCGAAGGTCTGGCGCAAGTGCGTGACCAGCGCCTCCACGACGCCCTCCAGCGTCCCGGTGGCAGCCAGGTTGCGGCTGAGCGAGTAGACCTCGTAGGTCTCCGCCTCTCGCTTGTGCCCCGCCTCCACCTGGTGCTTGACCCGTACGACGAGGGCGCTCACCACCACCCCCACGGCGAACAGTCCCAGGAAGGTCAGGATGTACTGGGTGTCGTCCACTGTGAGTGTCAACCGCGGCTGCACGAAGAAGAAGTCAAACGCGATCACGCTCGCCGCCGAGGTGAACACGGACGGGCCGCGGCCCAGATACAGGGACGCCACCACCACGGCCACCAGGTAGAGCATCACGAGGTTGGCCGGATGGATCACCCGGTGCACGGGCCAGCCCACCAGCGTTGCCGCCGCGACGAGCGCCGCGCTGAGGGCGTACGGCCGCAGCCGCACCGAAGCTCTCGCCGCCGTGCTTGTGGGTGTCGGAGCCTCCGCCGCGCTGTTGATCACATACACATCCACCTGCCCGCTCTGGCGGATGATGTGGTCCACCACCGACCCCCGCAGGAGATCCACCCAGCGGGGCCGTAGTGGCTTGCCGACGATGATCTTGGTGACGTTGTGGTCGCGGGCGAAGGCCACGACCGCGTCGGCGATCACGGGGGCTGTGCGCATCGCGACCTTGGCCCCGAGCTCCTCCGCGAGCCGCAGGTTCTCCGCGAGAGCCCCACCCGCCCCCGACCCGTCCGGCACCTCGACGTGCAGCGCGAACCACTCCGCCTTGAGCTCATCGGCCAGGCGACGCGCGGAACGCAGCAGGCGGGCACTCAGCGGGCCGGGGCCCACGCAGACCAGCAATCGCTCCGCGGCCGGCCACGGGCCGGGAATGGCGCGCGTCTGCATGTACGAGCGCATCTGCTCGTCCACGCGGCTTGCGGCCCGCCGGAGGACCATCTCGCGCAAGGCCGTCAGGTTCCCCTTGCGGAAGAACCGCTCCGCTGCCAGGGTCGCCTGGTCAGCAAGGTAGACCTTCCCCTCCGCCAGCCGTTGCAGCAACTCATCGGGGGGCAAGTCCACCAGCTCGATGTCGTCGGCGTCATCAACCAGTCGGTCGGGGACGGTCTCGTGGACGTGGATGCCGGTCACCTGGGCCACGGCGTCGGTGAGGCTCGCCAGGTGCTGGACGTTGAGGGTGGTGTAGACATCAATCCCGGCGGCGAGCAGCTCGGACACATCCTGGTGGCGCTTGGGGTGCCGCAGGCCGGGGGCGTTCGTATGGGCCAGCTCGTCAATCAGCACCAGCCGCGGGCGACGCGCCAGGATCGCGTCGATG
Organism: uncultured Armatimonadia bacterium; assembly: GCA_964542355.1. Classification (GTDB taxonomy): domain Bacteria; phylum Armatimonadota; class Zipacnadia; order Zipacnadales; family JABUFB01; genus CAZIWQ01. The sequence continues at coordinate 6,770 of CAZIWQ010000097.1, read as the reverse complement.
TCCGGCTCGGACAGGTCGGTGCCCCGATACTGCACCTGGCGACAGGGCACCGTCTCCAGTCCGCTCAGCAGCGCCTCCGTCTCCGCCCGCCCGTGCGTCGCGACGTAGCCCACGACCACGTCGACACCCTCGGCCCGCCGCTGGCGCGCCGCCTGCAACATGGCATAGGTCTTGCCCACTCCCGCGGCGTACCCCAGGAAGACGCGGAGGCGCCCGCGGCCGCTCTGCTCCGCCTCGGCGGCGACGCGAGCCAACAGGTGGTCCGGGTCGGGACGCGAGTGATCCACGGCCATGCCCCTATTGTACAGCATCCAGCGCCAGATTCAGCCGCAGCACATTGACCCGCGGCTCGCCCAGCAACCCGAGCTGCCGGCCCTCAGTGCACCGCGCGACGGCGTCGCGGACGGTGCTCTCCGGGAGACCCCGCGCCCGCGCGACCCGTCGCACCTGGTACTGCGCCGCGGCGGGGCTGATGTGGGGATCCAGGCCGCTGCCCGAGGCCGTCACCAGGTCCACCGGAACGGGAGCCGAGTTGGCGGGGTCCGCCGCGCGGAGGGCCGCGATCCGCGCCTGTGCAGCCTGCCGCAGGCTGTCGTTCAGCGGCCCCAGGTTCGAGCCACTCGAGGCGCCGGCGTTGTAGGGTCGCGGCGACGTGGCCGACAGCCGCCCCCAGAAGTGCCGCGGCGACGAGAACTCCTGGCCGACCAGCTCTGAGCCGACCGGGCTTCCGGTGCCCTCGATCAGGCTCCCGTTGGCCTGATGGGGCAATGCCACCTGCGCGATGCCCACCACCAGCAGCGGGTAGAGCACCCCCGTCAACACAGTGAAGCAGACCAGGACCCCGACTGCGGGCCGTAGCTGGCCGAATGCTTCCGACATGACGCTCACCTCCTGGCGTCTCCGACTTCAGGCGATCCCCGTACCGGCGAGTAGCATGTCAATGAGCTTCATGCCGATGAACGGCGCCACCAGCCCGCCGAGGCCGTACACGAACAGGTTGTCACGGAGGAGTTGCGCCGCTCCCACCGGGCGGTACGTCACCCCGCGCAGGGCCAGCGGCACCAGCGCGATGATGATCAGTGCGTTGAAGATCACCGCCGACAGGATCGCGCTCTGCGGGGTGGCCAGGTGCATGAAGTTCAGAGCTCCGAGGGCCGGGTACGTGGAGGCGAAGGCGGCCGGGATGATCGCGAAGTACTTGGACACGTCATTGGCGATGCTGAAGGTAGTCAGCGCACCGCGAGTCATCAGGAGCTGCTTGCCGATCTCGACGATCTCGATGAGCTTCGTGGGATCGCTGTCCAGGTCCAGCATGTTGGCGGCCTCCCGGGCGGGCTGCGTCCCGGTGTTCATGGCGACAGCCACGTCGGCCTGGGCCAGGGCCGGGGCGTCGTTCGTGCCGTCCCCCGTCATTGCCACCAGCCGGCCGCCGGCCTGGTGCTCGCGGATCAACGTCAGCTTCGCCTCCGGCGTCGCCTGGGCCAGGAAGTCGTCCACCCCCGCCTCCGCGGCAATCGCGGCCGCCGTCAGCGGGTTGTCGCCGGTGATCATCACCGTGCGGATGCCCATGCGACGCAGTTGGCGGAACCGCTGCTCGATGCCGCCCTTGATGACGTCCTTCAGATGCACGACGCCCAGCGCCGCCGCGTCCCGCGACACGACCAGCGGCGTCCCCCCACCACCCGCGATGTCGGCGACCAGGTCGTCCAGCTCCGGCGGAATGACCCCGCCCAGCTCGTGCAGGTAGGCCTTCATCGTGTCGGGGGCGCCCTTGCGGATCGAGTGCCCCCCCATGTCGACGCCGCTCATGCGGGTCTGAGCGCTGAAGGGGACGAACCGCACGCCCTCGCCGTCGCCGAGCTCCCGTCCGCGGAGGCCATACTGCTCCTTGGCCAGCACGACAATGCTGCGACCCTCCGGCGTCTCGTCCGCCAGCGAGGCAAGCTGTGCCGCCTCAGCCAGCTCGCGGGGGGCCACTCCTGCCACCGGGACCAGCGCGACCGCCTGGCGGTTACCGAGGGTGATGGTGCCCGTCTTGTCCAGGAGCAGCACGTCCACGTTCCCGGCCGCTTCCACGGCGCGCCCCGACATGGCGACGACATTGCGCCGGATCAGCCGGTCCATCCCGGCGATCCCGATCGCGGACAAGAGGCCGCCGATGGTCGTGGGGATGAGGCACACGAGCAGCGCAGTGAGCACCGTGATAGTGACGGGCGCGCCCTGCCCCGCCGACTTCACGCTATAGAGTGAGCACGGCAAGAGCGAGATGCAGACGACGAGGAAGATGAAGGTGAAGCCCGCGAGGAGGATACTCAGGGCGATCTCGGTGGGCGTCTTCTGCCGGCGAGCGCCCTCGACCAGCGCGATCATGCGGTCCTGGACGCCCTGGCCGGGGTCCGCTGTCACGCGACCGATCCAGCAGTCGGAGAGGACTCGCGTCCCCCCGGTGACTGCGCTGCGGTCGCCGCCCGACTCGCGGATCACCGGCGCGCTCTCGCCCGTGACGGCGCTCTCGTCGACCGAGGCGATCCCCTCGACCACCTCGCCGTCCGCGGCGATGGTATCCCCGGCCTCCGCCAGATACACGTCGCCCTGGCGCAGCTCGCCCGAGCCCACCAGCGCGACCGGGGCATCGCGCCGTGGCTGACGCAGCTTCTTCGCCTGCGTCTCCCGTCGCGTCTGGCGCAGCGCTCTGGCCTGGGCCTTGCCACGGCCCTCGGCCAACGCTTCGGAGAAGTTGGCGAACAGCACCGTGAACCACAGCCACAGTGCCACTGCGCCGGTGAACCCGGCCGGTGCTTCGCCGTGCCCGACCAGGGCCTGGAGCCACAGGACGGTCGTCAGGAGGCTGCCGACCTCGACAACGAACATCACCGGCTTGCGCACCATGCTGCGCGGGTCGAGCTTGACGACCGCGTCCAGCGCCGCCTGCACGTACTGGCCCCGGGGGCCACCCGTCCGCGCCTGGCCGTCACGCCCCCCGGGACGTGGCTCACCAGCCTCCTGCCGGTCCCGCGGGGGCGGGGACACAAGCAGCGGACCAACCAGCAGTTGGCCCAGCCGCAGCCACACCCCGGCAACCCACAGCAGCATGACCACGATCGTGATGCATCCGCATACGAGGGTTTCCATCACGTCACCCCAAAACTGCGTCTCTGCGGCAGAGCCGCCCGGCCGTCACAGCCGGTACCTCATGTGCAGCGTCGCCACCCCCGGGCACTGCCGCAGCCCGATCTGCAGCCAGAGCACCGTGTGGTTGTGCAACAGCGACTCCCACCAGCGGTGGACGGCGAACTCCGGCAGTACTACCGTCACGTAGTCGAAGCCTTCCTCCGCCCTGACTTGCTCGATGTAGTGCAGGAGCACGCCCGTCAGGTCGCGGTACGGGCTCGCCAGTACCACCAGCGGGACCTCGCGCTCCCAGTTCTGCCACTCACGCTCGATGTGTGGCGAGGGGTCGCCGCCGACCTCGACGTGCACCGCTCGTGCCGAGTGTGACTGGGCTTTCATGTACTGCAGGGCCTCCAGCGTGCCCCGGTGCATGCCCCCGACCAGCAGCAGGTTCAGATTCCTCACCGGGCGCACTTCACTGGCCGCCGCCAGCGAGAGCCGCGAGCCGACCCAGCGGTAGTGGCTGTTGGTGGCACGGAAGGCCCCCACCAGCAGCGGGATCAGCAGGCACACCACCCAGGCGCCCAGGGCGAACTTCGTCACGGCCACCACGATGAGGACGACGCCCGTGCAGACGGCGCCGATCCCGTTCACCCACGCCTTCACCCGCCAGTGGGGCCCGCGCTTGCGCGCCCAGTGAACCACCATCCCGGCCTGGGAAGTGGTGAAGGCAGTGAACACGCCCACCGCGTACAGCGGAATCAGACGCGTCACCTCGCCGCCAAACCACACTACCAGCGCCGCGGCGAGGGTCGCCAGCACGACGATGCCGTTGGCGTAGACCAGTCGGTCGCCCAGGTTCATCATCTGCCGGGGCATGTAGCCGTCACGGGCCATGAAGGCCGAGAGCCGGGGGAAGTCAGAGAAGCTGGTGTTTGCCGCGAAGACGAGGATCAGCGCCGTGGTGACCTGCAGCAGGAAGTACATCCCGCCCCGCCCGAAGACGTTCTCCCCGATCTGCGACAGCACCGTCACTTCCGGCTTCGGCACGACACCGATCGACCGCGCCAGGACCGACACGCCGATGACGGTTACCGCCAGGATGGCCGCCATCCACACCATCACTCTGGCCGCGTTTGGCCCCCGGGGCTCGCGGAAGGCCTGCACGCCATTGGCAACAGCCTCGATGCCCGTGAGACTGGCGCACCCCGAGGAGAAGGCCCGCAGCACCAGGAAGGCGGTCACCGGGGGGACGATGCCAGGGACGGCGGTGGGCACAGTGTGCTGCAAGCTGCCCGCCGCCAGGCGGGAGAACCCCACCACGATGACCGCGACGGCGCAGACGATGAAGCCGTAGACCGGCAGTGCGAAGACGGCCGCCGTCTCGCGCACCCCTCGCAGGTTCACCAGCATGATGAGCACGACGAAGCCCACCGCCAGGGCGACGCGGTGCTCGTGGAGGCCCGGCACGGCCGAGGTGATTGCGGCCACGCCCGCGGCGATGCTGACCGCGACGGTCAGCACGTAGTCGGTCAGTAGCGCCCCGCCGGCGATCTGGGCCGGCAGCGCGCCGAGGTTGTCATGGGCCACGATGTACGCCCCGCCGCCCGAGGGGTACTCGAGGACGGTCTGGCGATACGAGGTTGCCACGATGGCGATCAGCAGCGCCAGCGCGATCCCGATGGGCACCCCGAGGCCCAGGGCCGGCGTGCCCGCCACTGCCAGGACGATCAGCACCTCTTCCGGCCCGTAGGCGACCGACGACATGGCGTCGGCGGCGAAGATCGCGAGACCCCCAACGGGCCCCACCTTCTCGTGCTCGATCCGGTCGGTCGCCAGCGGCCGGCCGATCAGCAGTCGCCTCGCCAGACCTGTCACGCTTGGCACTCCGGCTCCACTCCATTCCTCAACATTGCTCGCCGCAGGGCTACCGCCCCACCATCAACTGCTCGGCAATCGGCCCGAGCGCCAGCACCGGCAAGAAGCTCAGCGCCCCTACGATGACCACCACGGCCACCAGCCACGAGGCGAACAACGGCGTGTCGGTGGGGAGGGTCCCGGCGCTCACCGGTACCTTGCGCTTCGCTGCCAGCGACCCGGCCAGCGCGAGGATCGGGACCGCCAGCCAGTAGCGCGCGATGAGCATGACCACGCCCAGCGTCACATTGTAGAAGCGGCAGTTCGCGTTCAAGCCGGCGAAGGCGCTGCCGTTGTTGTTGCCCGCCGACGAGAAGGCGTACAGGACCTCGCTGAAGCCGTGCGGTCCCGGGTTCAGGATCGGTGCCACCCCGCCGGGCGTGACGACCGCGAGCCCGGTGCCGAGCAGCACCAGCGCCACCGGGATCAGGATGACCAGGGCCGCCATCTTCATCTCGTACGTCTCGATCTGCTTGCCCAGGTACTCGGGCGTTCGACCCACCATGAGACCCGCGACAAACACCGCCACGATCACGAAGGCCAGCATCCCGTACAGTCCCGAGCCGACGCCGCCGTAGACTACCTCACCCAACTGCATCAGCCACATCGCCGCGAGCCCGCCCAGTGGCAGAAGCGAGTCGTGCATCGCGTTGACCGACCCGTTCGATGCCGCCGTCGTCGCCACTGCCCACAGGGCCGAGCTCACGGGGCCGAAGCGCGCCTCCTTGCCCTCCATGTTCCCTCCCGGCTGGAGGGCGGTCGCCGCAGCGTCCACACCGAGGCCGCCAAGGCGCGGGTTTGCTTGCTGCTCCGACCACGTGGCCAGGACGACCATGCCGACAAAGACCGCAGTCATCGCCGCCAGGATCACCCAGCCCTGGCGTGGGCTGCCCACCATCTGCCCGTACGTGCAGCACAGTGCCGCCGGGATGAGCAGGATTGCCAGCATCTCCAGCAGGTTGCTCAAGGGCGTCGGGTTCTCGAGCGGGTGGGCGGAGTTGGCGTTGAAGAACCCGCCGCCGTTCGTGCCGAGCTGCTTGATCGCCACCTGCGAGGCCGCGGGCCCGAGCGCTATCGTCTGTTGGGTCACGACCTTCCCGCCGGCGTCGCGGTACGGCTCCACCGTCGTCGCGAGCGCCGCAGGCTGCAGGGTCTGCACCACGCCCTGCGACACCAGCGCCAGCGCCAGCGCCAGGGACAGGGGTAGCAGGATGTACAGCACGCTGCGCGTCAGGTCCACCCAGAAGCTGCCCACCGTTGTGGCCGTCTGCCGGGCAAGGCCCCGGATCAGGGCCACCAGCACCGCCATCCCGGTCGCCGCCGAGACGAAGTTCTGCACCGTCAGCCCCAGCATCTGCGTCAGATAGCTGAGCGTCGTCTCGCCCCCGTACGCCTGCCAGTTCGTGTTGCTGGCGAAGCTAACGGCGGTGTTGAAGGCCAGGTCGGGTGGGACCGGCCCGAGGTGCCCGGGGTTCAGCGGAAGCGAGCCCTGCACGCGCTGGAGTGCATAGACTGCCAGCAGGCCGCACCCGTTGAACACCAGCATCGCGACGGCATACTCGCGCCAGTTCATCTCCCCCTCGGCAGAGATACCCGCGACCCGGTATACGAGCCGTTCCACCGGGCCGAGCACCCTGTGCGCCACCGTGCGCCGGCCCGCATAGACGCGGGCCATGTACCTGCCGAGGGGACCCGCCAGCAGTAGGAGCGCCGTCAGGTACAGCACGACCTGTGCCCACTCG
>CAZIWQ010000096.1:0-11785 GCA_964542355.1 uncultured Armatimonadia bacterium | reverse complement strand
CTGGAGTACACCCGCCAGCAGATGGCGCTGTGGGACAAGACCCATCCGGCCCTGCCGCCGGAGGAGGCGTACGCGAAGTACGCCGCCACAGCGCCGACCGATGCCGAGTTGACCACGGACTTCCCCCGCCACATCGCGCCGTTCGCGCGAGTGCGCTCCGGCAGCCCCGGGGCCGCCAAAGCGGACGCCGTGCTCGAGACATACTGCCCCCTGTGCGGCTCGTGGGGCTTCGGCCTCACCTACGAGCCGGGGAACTGGTATGTGGCGACCACCAACTGCTGCAAGGCGCGCCTGTACGGGCGCGAGCAGGACATGCCGGCGGACTATGCCCTCCGCCCGACCGAGAAGGTCAGAGTCCAGCACCTCGATGACACCGTGTACGAGGACCCGTGCACCGTCTACCGCGACAAGAGCGGGGTCGTGTGGGAGCTGTTCATCCGCACGAAGATGGACTATCACCGCTGGCTGCAGCAGGACTGCGACCTCGTGCGCCAACTCATGCAGCGGTTCGACCAGGACGGCGACCCGGTGGCGGCCCACAAGATCGCGATCCTGCTCGACAAGGTGGCCGACACCTACTACGGTCTCCCACTGGCGGCGGGGAACAAGCTGGCCACCCTCGACGGCAAGCCGTTGACGCGGGCGGCGTGGCAGCAGGTCCCGCAGCCGGGTATCTTCGAGCTAACGCGGCTGGGGAGCTGGGGCCGCCGCATCCCCTTCTCCAGCCCCGGCTGGCTCAACATGCTCGATGAGCACATCTGGGTCGAGCCGTTTGGGCGCGTCCGCCACCATCCCGCCTTTACGGCGGTCTCGCAGAAGCTCTACGGGGACCCGGACGCGCTGGAACGCAAGGTCATGGAGAAGCTCATCGGCGACCTGGTACTGATGTTCAAGACGGCGTTCTCGCAGAAGCTGTTGACCAACTACCAGGAAGCGAACTACGTGGACCTGTGGCTGTTGGCGATCCTGGCGCAGGACCAGACGCTGCTGGACTTCGCCGGCCCGGCGCAGGAAGTGGCGATGTACAACCACACCTATCAGGATGGGCTGAACGGCGAAGGGGCGCCCAACTACATGGCGATGCCGGGCGGCTACTTCTACCCCTTCCTGGCCGACCCGAAGGGGTGGCTGCAGTATTACCCGGACTTCCTGAAGGACCACCCGTTCTACCATGCCGCCAACGCCGAGCTACGCAAGCTGACCACGGTGCGGGGCCTGCAGGTCGAGTATGGCGACCAGCATGAGATGGCCTACGCCGGGAACATGGCGGTGGACCCGGTCGCGGTGCGCCAGGCGGAGCAGATCGGCAGCCGCAACTGGGCCGGCTATGGGGTCGGCATCCTGCGGATCGGCGGCGCCGGCCACCGGCAGGAGTTGTGTCTCGACTACACCCGTGCCACCCTCCACAACGCCCAGGATGCGCTGAGCCTCGAGTGCTGGGTGGACGGCGTCCCGGTACTGCGCAAGGGCGGCTATGCGGCCCACTGGTCCAATGCTCACCTGCAGTGGGACCGGCCCGAGTTCCAGGCCCTCAAGCGCATGGGCTATCCCCACGAGATCATCGAGGGCGGGCACCCCCCGGACAACTGGTCCTGGAACTGGGCCCACAGCCCGCTGTGCCAGAACACCGTCACGGTGGATGACGTCGGCTGCGGTGCCGGCTGGGGCGACAACCGTGGCTATGGCGAGGTGCTCACGTTCAAGGGCGGGGAAGCCGCCGGCACACCAGGCTCAGGCTTCCAGGTGCTCGATGTGCGCGATCACTACACGTGGAGCCGCAAGGGCAAGTCGGTGAGCGACTTCCGCCGCACGCTGATCGGCGTTGAGGGCCCCGATGGCCCACCCTATGTGCTCGACCTGCTCAAGCTGGTGGGCGGGCAGAAGCACACGCTCTACAGCAGCGCGGTGGCGGATCGGGCGGACGCAAACCTCCCGCCGGCCGTCGCGACGGACGCCGATCTCGCGCAGACGGTCTACGGCGGCAAGCTGCCGGAGGACGACCGTGACGCCCCGAACCTGAAGCGCGTCACGCAGGCGGCACGACTGGCCCCCGCCGGGGCCACGTGGGATGTGACATGGAAGAAGGATGCGGCAGAGTTTGCGCCACGCGATCCGGGCGGGAAGCCGTTCCAGCGCCCGCTGCCCGATGGCGTCGGACGAGTGCGACTGCGGATGGTCGGCGTCAGCCAGCCCGACAACAAGACGCAGCTCATCAGCGGCAAGGGTCCCTGGATCGGCTGGCTCCGCCAGCCGCTGCCCGGCGGGGCCCGTGCCGACGGCAATGTGGCCTTCGCCGATGCTCGCGACTTCGTGATCGAGCGGCGCGTCGCGCCCGCCGAACAGCCGGCCAGCAGCTTCTTCGTGCACCTCCTCGAAGGCTACCGGGAGGGCGAGCAGTCGGCGATCAGGACCGTCACGTCGCTCACAGTCACGAGTGTGTCCGGGCCGGAGCGCGACCTGTTGGCCCTGAGGCTGCAGATGGCCGGCGGGCACACGGACACGGTGATCTACCAATCCGAGGCCGGGCGCGTGAAGCTGCCGGACGGGACCGAGACGGATGCCCGCTATGCGCTCTTGCGCCAGGACACGGCCGGCACAGCCATCGGCGCCGAGGTCTGCCGCGGGACGTACCTGCGCGCCGCGGACTTCACAACCACCCTGGCCGGTGACTTCACCGGTGAGATCGTGGACGTGATCGGCGACTTGACCGGCACCCGGCAGGAGAGCGCGCTCATCATCAAGCCCGCCACGCCATGGCCTGTCGGCGCGCACCTCAACAACCGGCAACTGCTCGTCTGCTACGAGAGCGACCTGCGTGCCCCCGGCAACGAGGGGTGGCGCATCGACAAGGTGACCGCGCAGCCGGATGGCCTGGTGCGGGTGGACGTGCAGGACCACGCACCGTTCATCGTCAGTTGGCACCAGGTCACCGCGCTTCCCCCGGACACGCCGAACGTCGTCCGCTCCTGGCGCCCGGTGGTGGACCATGGCGACAACCCGTGGTGCAATGGCCTGAAGCTGTGGTTCCCCGAGCGCAGCAAGCTGTACACCATCCGGCGGGTGAACGAGGTCGGCGGCGGCTATGGCGGCGACACGATCGAGCTGGTTGAGAAGGTCGACCTCGCCGCCGAGGGGATCAAGGTTGGTGACTGGTACGTGATCTACGGCGTCCGGCCCGGCCTGCAGGTGTGTGTCGCCAACGACTTCAGCTTCCGCCAGGAGCCCGCCGACGGCTGGACGCAGTACGCGGTCACGGCGACCGGGGGGTTCACACTCCAGTCCTCTGCAACGACGGGCCCCCTGGGCTACAGCGCCGGTGGCGGTGCGTGGCAGGACGCCGCCGACGGCAAGCGCACCTTCAGCGCCGAGGAGACGCAGGGCCGGCCGGTGCGGCTGCTGGTGGGCAAGCCGGCGTGGCTGGAGCTGGGTGACCACGACGCCCCGGCCGTGACACTCGCGCTGGACGGCAAGGCGATTGCGCCCGCTGCCGCGCCCCGGCTCGGCTGGATCGAGGCGCCCGGCGTGTTGCTGGCGACGTTCACGGACGCGGCCAACCCACTCGCTACTGCGGCGCTCACCGTCCGTCTCAACGGCAAGGAGCTCCCATCGGCGGTCGTGAGCAGCAGTGTCGGCGAGGGCGGCCGGAGCCTCCGCGTTCAGGTCGACCTGCAGAAGGCGCTGGCGGCCGACACCGGCATGCGCAAGCATACGCTCGAGCTGGCCGTTGCCGACAGGTCGGTCGATCGGCACGTCGCCACTGTGCAGGTCGGGTTCATGGTGCGCCAGCCCACTGAGGCCGGGGTCATCTACCTGAGCGACCTGCAGCCGGTCAGCGCGTTCGCCCACGGCGGCCCGATCCGCGACACCGACTATGTCGGCAACCCGGCGCACATCGGCGACATGGCCTACCCGAAGTGCCTGATGCTCCACCCCGAGCCCAGCCCGGAGGGCGAGCATGGCGAAGCCGTCTATGCGGTGCCCGCCGACAAGGGCCCGCTCGTGTTCCGCAGTGACGTTGGGCTCAGCACTTCGGCCGGCGGCAGTGGCAGCGTGGAGTTCAGAGTGCAGGTCAGCGACACGCCGCAGGGCGAATGGAAGACCGTCTACACGTCGCCCGTGCTGCGCGGTGGGCAGGCGCCACGGGTAGTCGAGGTGCCCATGAACGGCGTCAAGTACCTGCGCCTGTACACCGGCTCGGCCGAGGATGGCATCAGCAGCGACCACGGGCTGTGGGGTGGAGCGAGGTTCGCGCCGGCGCGCTAGCCCGCCTTGCCTGCGAACGTCTTGGGGCTCCGCCCCAAACCCCGCGGGGGCCACAGGCCCCAGACCCCGTCTTGCGCCTGCCGGCAACCGCGGGAACCGTGCCGCGTTGCCCACGTTGCCCTGAGGCGCGCATGCGGCTTCACAGAAGCCGCAGCGACGAAGGACCTGCTCTTGCCAGTACGCGCTCCCGGAGCTGATCCTTCGCCCGAAGACCGCGAAGCGGTCTGGGCTCAGGATGACGTTCGGGCAAGACGGCGCTCAGAATTCAGAACCACCAGGGAGGGCCTTCTCGTGGCCAAACGCAACTTCTCGATGATTGAGTACTTCGACCGCATCGCCCGGGACTGGGAGCCGTGTCTCACGTTCAAGGGTACGACCCAGGCCGACTTCGAGGACTGGCAGGCCCGCGCCAGCGAGAAGTTCTTTGACCTGCTCGGGGAGTTCCCCCAACCGGTCGATCTCGCGGCCGAGGTCATCTTCAGCGTCGAAGACAACGGCCTGATCCGTGAGCGGGTCATCTTCGACGCGGAGGAGCTCATGTCGGTGCCGTGCGTCGTGCTGCGGCGGCCGGACATGCCCGCCGACAAGCGCGGCGCGGCGATCCTGTGCAGCCACGGGCACGGTGCCTACGGGAAAGACCCTGTCGCCGGCAATGCGACCAGCCCCGACAAGGCTGCCAGCATCACCCAGCACAACTACAACTACGGCGAGCTGATGGCGCGCGCCGGCTACCTCACCATCTGCCCCGATCTGCGCGTCTTTGGCGAGCGCGCCGATGGCGGCAACCCCTATCCCGGCCGTGACAAGTGCAACGTGCACTTCGTGCGTGGCGCAATCCTGGGCATCTACACGCTCACCCTCAACATCTGGGACATGAAGTGCTGTGTGGACTACCTCGAGACCCGTGCCGAGGTGAACCCGGAGCGCATCGGCATGATGGGGCTATCACAGGGCGGGACGATGACGACGTTTGCCACGGCCGCCGAGCCGCGCATCGCCGCGGCGGACATCATCGGCTACCTCAACCCGTGGGAGGGGTTCGGGATCAACCGGGCCAACTTCTGCGGCTCGCAGATCGTGCCTGAGGTCTTCAAGTACTTCGATACGCACGACATCGCCGGGCTGATCGCGCCGCGCCCACTGCTGATCGAGATGGGTGTGCACGATACCTGCTTCCCGATCGAGGACCAGCTCCGGGGGTATGAGCGGCTGCGACGGATCTACGAGGCCGCGGGGGCGGGAGCTGACCTGTGGGCGGACATCCACCCCGGCGAGCATGCCTTCGCCAACAACCGGGCCTACGAGTTCTTCGGGAAGTACTTGTAGACCCGCCCCCTCGCTTGGCACGTTCGCCCGCCGACTTGCCGGCGGCGGGCGAACCTTTCTGCCTCCCCGTTCTCCTACTGCGGGATGAACTCGGCGATGACACGCGCAACCCAACTTGACGATGCCGCATTGGTGCGCCTGAGCTGCGAGGGCGATCCGGACGCCTTCGTCGGCCTCCTGCAGCGACACGGCGAGGTGTTGCGGGCGCTGGTCAGCCGACTCATCAACAACCCCGAGGATGCCGCTGACGTGCTGCAGGAGACCGTGCTGCAGGCCTGGCAGACGCTGGGGCAGTTGCGCGCGCCCTCGCAGGTGCGCGCATGGCTGCTTCAGGTGGCACGCAACCGCTGCCGCGATCACTTCAAGCTGCAGAGCAAGCACGCGGAGATGCTACCCCCTGCCGACCTGGAATGGCACGCGAACCGATGCGGCCGCACCGCCGGCCCGACTGTACCCGCGGCTCTCGACGCACTGGGCGATGTCACCCCTCTGCCGCGAGAGGCCGCGCGCTTGCACTATCTCGCGGGCCTGTCGGTGGCCGAGATTGCGCGCAGCCTGGGCTCTCCCGAGGGGACGATCAAGCGACGCCTGCACAGCGCGCGCGAGCAGATGCGCGACCTCTGCGGCATCCGCAGCAATGAGGAGAGAACCATGAGCCTGTTCATGATCGGCGATGAGCCACAGCCCTTTCCCGAGAGGAGGCCCGCGTTCTCGGTCAAGCCGCTGCCCGGTCCCGTGCCTGACCTGGACTGGCCGGAATCACGCAACTACTTCAGCCTCGTTGAGCTGGGCGACCACACGATGTGGGCCATCTACGAGCCTCCCGACTGGCGCCTCTACAATGTCTACGATCAGCGCATGGTGCGCGAGGTCAGAATCCATGGGCTCGTGGGGCTGGAAGCGGTCAACACCGTCTACGAGGAAGACAAAGAGTGGCACCCCTCGCCCGGCGGATCGACCTTCGTTCGCCTCGACGACGAACGCGGGCAAGTCCTTGGCACCCAGGGCATGCAGGGCGACACGTGGGTGCTGCGCACCTTCCTCGACGAGGGCTTCGGCGATGACTGGTGGGGGTGGGTGCGATGCCTGCGCGATACGGGCCGGTTCGAGGTGCGTGAGGATGGCTCCATCGCCCAGCGCCACGCCCAGGACGACAGCGAGGACAACACCGGAGTAGTTGGGCGGTGCCTGGTGACGGTGGGACATCGCGAGTTTGAGTGCGTTCGCCTGCTTCAGGTCCCCAGCACCCCGACCGAGACGGACCTGCTGATGGAGTCCTTCGTGCGACTCGATGGCCGACTCATCCTCGACCGTCGGTACAACGCGCGGTCCTGGGGCCACGCCCGCTGCCAGGCCTACCGCGACCGCGGCCCGTGGGATGAGCATCTGCCGCACGCCGAGCGCCTGGTGGTAGATGGTGTGCCCTTCATACACTGGTACGACTGCTTCGGGCATATCGCGCTGGGGATCGAACCCGACTGATCACGTTCTGGATCCGTGGACACCCACGACACCGCCCGCGACTGCTGCACCGTCGCGGGCGGTGCGTTCTTGACAGAGGCAGTGATCTCGTATATGCTAACTGATGATAATATCTTCAGAATAGATGAAATATGCCCCACGGGGATCTCGTCCAGTCTGTCCTGCGTAGCCTCGATATTCTGGAGCTGGTCGCCCGCAGCGAGAGCGGGGTGAGCCTCCAGGACATCGCCTGCGCGCTGGGTGTCGCCTCGCCCACGGCGCACAATCTCGCGCGGACGCTGGTGGCGCGGGGGTACCTGCAGAAGACCGCGCGGCCGGTCCGGTACCGCCTGGGGGCGGCCTGCTTCAATCTAGTCCAGGCCCAGGCGCGGCGCGAACTGCTCCGCCAGGCCACGGGGGAGGTGGCTGCGCTGGGGCGCCTCTTCCCGCAGGCCAGCGTCATCTTCGCCGAAGCCATCGGTGCCGAGGTGGTGGTCGTCGTGCGCACCGCGCCCGACCGGGCGGGGGTCATCCAGCACGCCTACCACCCACCCCTGTTGCCCTACAGCGCAGCCGTCAGCCTCACCTACCAGGCCTTCTGCACCGCGCCGGAACGCGAGGCCTTCCGCCGCCACCATCCCTTTGAGGAGCTCGGCGCACACTACTGGGGCACACTCGCGGGTCTGGACGTCTTCCTGGCTCAGGCGCGGGAGGCGGGCTACGTGCACTTGCCCGTGGGCGTGGGGGCGGAGACGCTGCGTGCCGGCGCCCCGGTGTTCAGCCCCCCGGGGGTGCTGGCCGGCATGGTGGGCCTGTCGCTGAGTGCTGAAGAGGCTGCGGCCGCCAAGACCGAGGATGTCTGCCGGGAGCTCACCGCCGCTGCCGCCCGCATCGGCACCGGCGTGACAGCAACGTGAGGGGAGCACAGGCACCCGGACGCCCCCTGGCGGCGAGGGACGAGCCGCAGACGCGTAGGCCGACCGTCCCGACGGCGCTGCTTTTCGCGTCGTCCGGCGGTCCTGTCATCCTGAGCTCAGACCGCGTAGCGGTCTTCTGGCGAAGGATCAGCATCAGCCGGAGGCGTTTGTATGCGGAGTGTGATCCTTCGTCGCTGCGGCTTCTGCGAAGCCGCATGCGCTCCTCAGGATGACATCGGCCCAGAGGCCGAGTTCGTGCGGTCGCCGACGGGTTAGCCAGAAATCAGCGGCGTCGTCCCGGTCGGCAGGTCTTGTCGAGCGAGACGCTCGACCTACGCGGCGACCGCATGCGTCGCGGTTCCCGCTTCGCGGAATCCGGCCCCCCCGCGGCGGCTTGCAGGGCCGATCCTGACGCCTGCGGGAGGGAGCCCCAGGCCGTTCGCGAACCAGGCAGGATAGCACAAGGAGCTGAGCGACATGTTGACTGCAGAGGCAGTCAAGACCCAGGCGAAGCTGCTGGGGGCCGATCTCGTCGGCATCGCATCGATGGACCGGTTTGAGGGGGCGCCGAAACAGCAGGACCCGCGCTACATCTTCCCGGACGCGCAGGCGGCGATCGTGCTGGCCTTCCGGCTGCCAAGGGGGTACTTCCGTGGCATCGAGGAGGGCACGTACTTCGCCGCGTATGCCTCGATGGGCTACGGGGGGATGAACCTGGTCTACATGCCCGTGGTGCTGCGGGAGCTGTGCTGCTTCATCGAGGACCATGGCTACGAGGCGGCACCCGTCCCGAACCACTATCCGGGGACGGCGGTCCGCTTCGACACGCAGACCTTCGACCCAACGCGCAGCCGCCCCGTGTCGCCCGACAGGCCTCACCCGGACGTCCTGGTGGACTTCCGCATTGCCGCCTTCGCGGCCGGCATGGGGGAGTTCGGCTGGAGCAAGATCTTCCTCACTCCCGAGTTCGGTCCCCGCCAGCGCTTCGTTGTGCTGCTGACCGATGCGCCGCTGGAGCCCGATCCGCTGTTCGCGGGCGGTCTGTGCGATGGCTGCAAGCAGTGCGTCGCAGAGTGCTCCGCGGGGGCCATCTCGCCCACGGAGAGCGACACCATCGTGGTGGCCGGCCGCACCGTCGAGTTCGGCAAGCTGGACATCATCAAGTGCTCGGTAGGCTACTGTGGCGGGAAGGCCGCCTACAACCCCTTCATGCAGCCGGGCGCGGACGAGAACGCCTACTGCCACGAGTACTGTGGGGGGAGCGAGCTGCGCAAGGTGTGCGGCTACCCGCCGGTCCTCACGAACAACCCCGCCGTGGAGGGTGCGCGCGGGTGCATCCGCGCCTGCATGATTCACCTGGAGGAGACGGGGGTGCTCAAGAACCAGTTCGTCAATCGCTTCCGCACCCGCCCGCCATGGCGGATGGAGCCGGCCTGAGATACCGCCCGCCAGGGGGAGCAGGTTGCGGCCGGGGCTCAGGGCGCCGGGGCGGACCGGGCCGCCAGCAGGAACATCCCGGCAGCAATCGCGACGATGCCCAGGTACTGTGTCGGCACGAGGAGGCTGCGGAACACCAGGGCCACGGCGAGCTGGGAGGTGAGGAAGGCGCCGCCGAGACCAATGCCCATGGCGACGTTGACGTTCATTGCCCGGTACAGCATCATCAGCGGCACGATGCTGGAGATCCCGAACACCTGCCCCCCGAGGAAGCCCCAGGCGGCGCGGCCCGGTGTGTCGCTGCCCCACTTGAAGAAGATCTGTGACACGATCTGCAAGGCCCAGAACACCAGCAGCAGACCGATCGTGCGGGCTGGGATCATCGGGGGCCTCCCTGTGCAAGGGGAAGCAAGCGTCCTGACATGGCGATCGCCTCCGCGCAGTCCTGTGTCCTCGGTGGCGCTCGCCGCGCCGGAGGACCGTGGGTACAGTATGGGACCGTGCGGTGGCCGGCAAACCTGCCAGGATAGCTCTCCGGCCGCGGACGCCTGCGGCTAGACCACGATGGCCGCGTAGCCGGCCAGCGGCTCCACCTCGATCACGCGTCGTACGCAGCCAGTGCCCTCGTTCTCCCACACCGTCAGGGGTGAGGGGCCGTCGGTCTCTCCGCACAGCTCACAGTGCAGTCCTGTCGGGGTTACCTCAGCGCGGACCAGACGGGAGTCCAGCAGCCGCTTGCAGATGATGCCGACCTGCTCGCGCCCGGCGTACTCAACGTCCCAACCGTCCAGGCCGCGGACGACCGCGGTGACGACGCTCTCCCAGTCTTCCAGGCTGATGGCGTTGATCCGCTCCTCATGGGTGAACAGCAGGCCGTAGCCCAGGGCGTCCACACCCGTCTTCAGGTTCGCGATCCCGACCTGCGCGGCCTCCGCCAGCTTCGGGACGTCGGCCTCCCCGATGAACGGCACGTTGCCCAGGAGGATGTCGCTGGTTTTCGGCTGCTTGCCCACCCGGTTGGGGCCCGCCCAGATCATGGTCAGTCCCGGATGCTGGGGGCAGCGATCGATGGTCATGCCGTAGCGGCCGGAGGCACTCCGGATGCCGTAGGGGCGCGGCCGCCACACCGGCTGGTTGCTGAAGAGCTGCCCGAGCGCGCAAGTGTTGCAGGGCATGTCCACGCCACGGTCGAGGAACAGCGGCACGGCGGGCCAGGCGACCTCGCCGTAGTGGGCGTTGAGCACCCGGCTGTGGCGGATACCGGCTTTCGCGAAGGCCTCATCCATCCGCCGATAGTTCCGGTGAATGGTCTCCCGCGGGAGGGCCAGGCCGGTGTCGTGGTCCAGCGACAGCCCCTCGTAGAGCGGCTGGGTGCCGCCGCGCGACAGATCGGGCTTGTCGGGCAGCACCGAGTAGGGCTTGTAGTCCGGGCGTGCCGTGTAGAAGTCATCACGGAAGGCATGCATCGAGAGGTCAGCGCCCCCGGCATCATACAGGCGCTTCACCGCCGCCCAATCGGTAGGGCCCATCTCATCGATGTACAGGCCCAGGTTCGGGGCAATGCCGTAGCGGTTCAGCACCCGCACGTAGTCGAAAGCGTTGTAGGTGCCGTTGCAGTCATCCATGCGAGCGGTCACGTACGGGGGGAGACAGCGCATCGGGAAGGGCTTGGCCGCGGCCCAGACCAGCGACCGCCACATCAGGCCGTCGATCCCGCGCACATGGCCATAGACGCCCTCGGCATAGAGCTGCTCCCCGGTACCGAAGAGGACGAGGCGGCCCTCCCCGGCCTGGCCACAGGCGACGACGGCTTGCCCCTCGGAATCCGTCACCAGGGGCTGCCACGTCGCCTCGGCGGGGACGGTCACGACGGCGAGCTCCTCGCCCAGCTCCAGCTCCTCGGCCGCGGGGTGGCCGCAGGTGATGAACGACGGGCGGGCGGCGAACCGGAGGGTGCCCGTCTGCGCCCCCCCGAGCTGCGCCGGCAGGAGACCACGCAACGGGGCGGGCCACTCGGCGACCCGCCGGTCGAAGCTCACCAGCCCCGCACCTGCCGCGACGGCGGCGGCGATCTGCCGGGCGGCCTCTGGCTTGAGCCCGGCGCCCGCGCCGTCATGCGCAATGACGTACAGCGCCCGTGGCGCGATGTAGGAGTCAACGGCCCCCATGGCGTCGCCGCTATCGAGCACCTCCCACGCCACCCGGAAATGGTCGAGGGCGGCGAACACGGTCTGATCGGCGCTGCGCCGCTCCGCGGCCTGCCGGCTGTCAAGAATGGCCAGTACACTGCGATTGCCTGCTGACATGGCATCACCTGTTCGAGTGGATGTCGTCGGTCCGCGTCATGTCCCCCCGACCGCTGCCCGTCGCACAGGGGCACG
>CAZIWQ010000095.1:0-11796 GCA_964542355.1 uncultured Armatimonadia bacterium | reverse complement strand
CATGTGGCGGTGACCCGTCGCACCCCACCAGTGTCTATGTGGCATGTCAAGCGTGGCGCGACACTAGGGCCCGCGAGCCCGAGGTCGGGGTACGCCACTCGAAGCCACAGGGAGGTAATGGGATGATGATTCCCTGCGTGATCGCTGCACTCGTGAGTTCCTACGGCCTGGCTGCCGATCAGCCGCTCTCGCCATCCCTCGAGGCGGACGCGGAGTACCTGCTGACCACAGCGGACCTCATGAGCGCCCATCTCGACATGAGGGTCACGGGCACCGAGGTGGCCGGGGGCCGCACGGTTGTTCGCACCACCGGTGCGGAGCTCGTCTTCAGCCCTGCGGAGGGCCGGCTGGTCATCAGCCAGTTGCTGGGCCGCAAGCGGGAGGTCGTGCGAGTTGACTTCCCGCCGCACGTGCTCGCCGGCCTGCGGGTCGAGCGCTCGGGGCCCGGGGCGGTGCTGCTGCGCAATGCCGCCGGGTCGCTCGAACTCCGCGTCAACGGGGATTCCCTGCTCATGCTGCGCAGCCAGACACCGCTTCCGTTACGCTGCACCATCGCCTTTGAGCCGGCCAGTGTCCGCGCCTTCCAGGGCGACCGGCTGCTGCTCGATGAGTGGGGCTGTGTGGGCGTCTACTACGCCACCGGCCACGGTAAGACGGTGGATCGTCTCATCGACCACGCCCTGGATTGCTCCGTCGCGGCAGGGCAGTTCTGGTGGTTGGCGGTGGGGCCCCCGCGTCCGTACCCATGGGAGGATTCACTTAAGGAGCGCGTGGCCTGGCACTGGTCCATGCAGACCGGCTATCCGCCGGACGCGGACATCGAGCGATGGAGCCGGTACGCCAACATCCTGCTGCAGCAGTCTGAGGTCATGCTGTGGCAGGACTGGAGCCTGCGCTTTGTCCCGCGCAAGGGGCTGGCCGAGTTCCAGCGCGTGAATCGCACCTGCGAGCGACTGGGGATGCGCAACATCGTCTACACTTCGCCCTTCTACTTCCTCACCGGCACCGGGCTGGAGCCAAAGGCGATGAACAGCTTCGACAACTTCGCGGTCACGGGCTTCTCACCCGGCGACGGGCGCGGCCTGAACTGGCCGATCTTCGTGGCGGAGATCACGAAGGTCATGGCACAGTACCAGCCGGACGGTCTGTACTTCGATGGGATCTACGACAACATCGTGCGTACCTACCTGCTGAGCCGCAAGGCGCGCGAGATCGTGGGCGACCGTGGCATCCTGGAATTCCACGCCACGGGCAGCCCACCCGGGGGAGGGGTCTACCTCCCGCAGATCGATGCCTGCTTCACCTTCGTCCTGCGCGGCGAAGGCTGTCAGGCCGCGTATGCTGACCCCGACTACCTGCGCTACTTCGTCTCCACCTACAACATCAGCAACTCGATCGGGGTGCTGTGCAACAACAACAACTACCCGCTGGACGAGAAGTTCGTCACCACGCTGCTGGACAACAACATCCGCCTGCACTACCTGCTGGGGGGACCGGAGGACCCGCGTACGCAGGGCATGGAGAAGTACTATTGGCCCGCGCTGACCCCCGGACTCGAAGCGCGGGTCGAGGCCAGGCAGGCGGACCGGCAGCAGGCGTTCGTGCGGGCCCGGCAGGACTACGAGCGCGCCGCCAGCAGCCGCATGCCGTCGCTTCCCGTGGCGTGGCAGGAGGACTTCCGCGACCCGGCACTGACCATGAAGCTGCCGGCGCCGGCCCCGTCGCAGGGACTTGAGACCGCGCTGCCCGCTAGCTGGCGTGGCTATCTGAGCCCACGGAGCGCCGGAAGCCTGGCGGCCGCTGACGGGCAGCTCCGTATCGAGGCGCACACGAACACCGTCGCGTTCCTGGAGCGCGACCTGCCGCCCGACACGGTGGCAGTCGAGTGCCGCCTCCGCGGCCGGGGCGAGGCCGGGATGTCGTGGGGACCGGGCCTGGTGCTGCGCATCGGCGACACCTACGGCCGCATCGGCCTGCGAACCGACGACCGTGCGCAGACCGACCGTGCCGGCGAGCAGCGCCTCCACGAGGGGTATCCGGCAGGGGAGTGGTACTACCTGCGATTGCGCCTGCATGAGCAGTACCTGGTGTCGGAGCTCTCGCGGGACGGCGTGGAATGGCAGGCGTTGCGGGTGGAGCGAGTCCCCAATCCCGGAGGGCCGAAGCATCTGATCGTCGGCAAGGTGCCTTACGATGGCGGCCGTACCGAGTTCACCGACCCGGGCGGCCGGGGCGGGTGTGACGTGACCGGGGTGAAGCTCTACTGCTCCGCCGCCGGGCGCCCGTGAGCGGAGGCCATGGTGCCCGCAGCACAGAGGCCATCCTGAGCCAGGACCGCGAAATGGAGGCGTCATGCCGATGAGTCGTCTCATCCGGGGTTGTCTTTCAGTGTTGTGCGCAGCGCTGGCCGGCCTGTGTCCGGTCGCCGCCGACCCGCCGCCCCCGCCGGCAGACTTCGTGGTCGCGCCGACAGGCAGCGACCAGAGCCCGGGCACGCTCGCGGAACCGTTCGCGACGCTGGCCCGGGCACAAGCCGCAGTGCGCGAGTTGAGCCGGACCCAGCCGCAGCGCGAAAGCCTCGTGCTGGTCCGTGGCGGCACGGATCTCCTCAGCCGGCCGATCGCGTACACCCCCGCGGACTCCGGTCGCGACGGCGGCGCGGTCACCTACGCTGCCTACCCGTCCGAGCAGCCCGTCTTCAGTGGTGCCCGGGTGGTCACCGGGCTCCGCGCGGCGGAGGGCGGCTGGTGGCAGGCAGTCCTGCCGGACGTCCGCGACGGCAGGTGGTTCTTCGAGCAACTGTATGTGAACGGTCGGCGCGCCGTCCGGGCCCGCACACCCAACCGGGGGTACCTCTACGTGGACGGCCGTGTCACCACGGGGGTTGACCCGGCCACTGGCAAGACCGGGCCCCTCGGCGACCGTGCATTCCTGGCGAGCCCCGAGGACATGTCCCGGCTCGCAGCGCTGCCCGCCGAGGCCCGGGGCGACGTGGTGGTCGTCGCCTATCACACCTGGGAGACCTCGCGCCATCGGGTCGCCGCCCTCGACGCTGCCACCGGCACCGTCTTCCTGACCGGGTCGTATCGTCCCACGTTCTTTGGCTACGCCCCGGTCGAACGGTACCTGCTGGAGAACTTCCGGGAAGCACTGGATGCGCCGGGTGAATGGCTCCTCGACCGCGACGGCACGCTGCTCTACCGGCCGAGGCCGGGCGAAGAGCCGGACCGCGCGACAGTCACCGCTCCCGCCATCGATACGCTGGTCGAGTTCCAGGGGACTTCCGCGGAGCAGCCCGTGGCGAGCATCATTCTGCGCGGGCTGACCTTCGAGTGCGCCGGGTACCGCATGCCGGCGGAGGGCGAGTTCAGCCCGCAGGCGGCGTGCAACATCGCAGCCACGGTCATCGCCGACTATGCCCGCAACGTCACGCTGGAGGATTGCACGATCCGGCAGACCGGCACCTACGGCGTGTGGTTCCGTGACGGCTGCCGCGAGTGCACACTCCAGCGGTGCTTGCTCCACGATCTCGGTGCCGGTGGTGTCCGCATCGGCCAGACGGCGAAGCTCCCCGCCCCGCCGGAGCTCACCGGCCACATCCGGGTCGACAACAACATCATCCGCAGCGGCGGCCACGTCTGGCCGGACGCCGTCGGCGTGCTTGTCGGGCACAGCGGCGACAACCAGGTCACCCACAATGACATCGCCGACCTGCGCTATAGCGGCATCTCAGTCGGGTGGCGCTGGGGCTATGGTGAGATCCCCTCCGTCCGCAACACGATCAGCCACAACCACATCCACCATCTCGGCCGCGACGTGCTCACCGACATGGGGGGCATCTACACGCTGGGGGAGGCACGCGGCACGGTCCTGAGCCACAATGTGATCCACGACCTGGAGACCGAGGACGGCGGCGGCCTCCACGGGCTCTATAACGACAACAGTAGCTCCTACATCGTCTCGGAGAACAACCTGGTCTACAACTGCCCGGATGGGTTTGCCTACCAGCTCACCAGCGGCAAGCAGAACGTCCTGCGCAACAATGTGTTTGCCGTCGACAAGGGCGGGCAGTTCAGCCTCGCCTTCTACTATCCGCAGGAGGAGCACCTCGGAATCACGCTGGAGCGCAACATCATCTGTGGCGGCGGCGGCCGGCTGTTCGTCGGCCGGGAGATCAAAGAGCGCGCTGCGTTCCGGAGCAATCTCTACTGGGACCCGACCGGTGCGGCCATCGACTTCGCGGGTCGCTCGTTCGTGCAGTGGCAGGCGATGGGGCGCGACGCGGGCTCGCTGATCGCTGACCCCCAGTTCGTGGACCTGGCGAACCGTGACTTCCGGCTCAAGCCGAGTTCCCCGGCGCTCGGGTTGGGTTTCGTGCCCTTCGATGCCTCCCAGGCCGGCGTCTACGGGACGCCCGAGTGGGTGAGCCGGGCCCGCGAGGTCAGCTACCCACCCTACGATCACACGCCCCTGGGGCCGCCGCGCACCTTCTCCGACGACTTCGAGGCCCTCCCGGTCGGCAGCCCGCCGGCGCGAGTCCATGTGGACGTCGAGGGCAAGGGCGATGCGTTGGCAGTCACCGACGAGACCGCGGCCGCGGGCAAGCACAGCCTCAAGATCGTCGATGCCCCCGGCCTGAAGTATGCCTTCAATCCGCACTTCTACTACTCGCCCCAGCAGAGCCGCGGGGTTGCGACGCTGTCGTTCGACATCCGGATGGAGGCGGGGGCGAGCATGTACTGCGAGTGGCGGGAGTACCCGGGACGGCCCTACTACTATGTTGGCCCCATGATCTGCATCCGCGCCGGTATGCTGAGCGCCGCCGGCAACCCCGTGATGGCAGTGCCGCTCGGCCAGTGGTTCCACGTGGAGATCATCGCCGGCCAGGGCAAGCAGGCCGACGGCACCTGGCAGCTAACGGTGACGCTTCCCGGCGCCCCGCCGCGACGGTTCGCCGGTCTGAAGATGGGCAGCCCCGAGGCCGACCGGACCACGTGGCTGGGCTTCGTCAGCGACGCCTCCGAGAAGGCCGTCTACTACCTCGACAACATGAAGCTGAAGAACTCCGAGGCGCCGGGGGGACAGTAGAGGCCAGATCACGGTGTCCACAGCCCCGTGAGCACGCGCACTTCGTCGATGTCGCCGATGAAGTCGCCGCTATGGCCGCGGCTGCCGATCAGCAGCGGCAGTTCCCCGTTGGACACGGTCACGATCTCAGCCATGCTCGCCTGCTTCTGCAACCGGCGGTCGAGGTACAAGGCGGCCATGCCATCGCGATCACACGTGAGCGCCACCTGGTGCCACTTGCCATCATGGACCGCCGGCGGCGCGGTCAGCAGGTCGATCCAGTTGACCTTGTCCCCCACCGCGGCGCACACCTGGAAGCCCTTGTTGAGGAAGATTGTGTAGCCCGGCGTGTCCTCCAGCCGCAGGCGATTGGTGACCACGAAGTAGAAGTCCGGCTTCGTCTCCGGTGCCACGCGCAGCCATAGCTCAATGGAGAAGTCCTGCCCCTTACCGAACTCGAGCACCTCCGGCCGCCCCACATCCACCCGACTCTTCCCGTCAAACCGGAGCGCCTTGCCCACGTGGCCGTCAATCCACACGGCCCCCCGGACGCGGCCATCGTGGCCGCCACCGCTCGCGTCGTGTGCGACAACGCCCTGACCCTCGTCGAAGTGCAGCACGAGCACCGGCCGGGGTTCGTCCGCCAGAACCGGGAGCGTGCCGACAAGACTGACGATGACCAGAGGTACTCGTAGGGGATTCATGGGTTCTCCTCCGGAGGGCGATCGTTCCTGCCTTTCCCATCTGCCTCCCGGTTCTCCTCCCGGAGGAGTGCCCCCCTCGGACGTGGAAGAGCCGGGTACCACACTCCCGGTGAGGTCTGTCATGTCCCGACTGGTGCTGCTATCGGCCGCAACGATGTGGGCCGGCTTCATCCACGCCGCCCCGCTGCCTCTGGTCGACGATGCCCGCTCCGCGTTCGTCATCTACCATGAGGCCAACGCTCCCTCTTCGGTCAAGCGTGCCGCCGGCGAGCTGCAGCGCGTGGTCGAGGTCGCTACCGGCGTCAAGCTGCCGATCCGGCAGGAGCCTGCGATGGCGATGATCGCGCTCGGCGACACGGACGCTGCGCGGAAGGCGGGCCTCGACGTAGCGAAGCTATCCTACGACGGCTACTGCATGCGCACCCGCGACGGCAATCTCTACATCGCTGGCAATGACACGATGGACGGACAGGAGCAGTGGAGCCGGCAGGTCAGCCGCGGCACCGAGAGCGGCGTGTACGTCTTCCTGGAAGAGGTCGTAGGCGCGCGGTGGCTGTTCCCCGGGGGGCTGGGGGAGGACATCCCGCGCCAGAGCCGGCTCACCATCCCCGATACTGACTATGCCTGCACGCCCCCCGCGCATTTCCGCCACCTGGCGTATGTCTACGAGCGGACGCAGGTCGTCCAGGAATGGAACCGCCACAACCGCCTGCACCAACCTTACGTCGTGAGCTTCCCCCATGCGTGGTCGGATCACCCGGTGCCCGAGGTGCGCCGGGCCCACCCCGAGATCATGGCCCGCTATGCGGACGGCACCCGCCAGCCCGCCGCCGGGCCCGAGGGCGCCAAGTACTGTCTCGCGCAGCCTGACCTGCCGAAGCTGTACGCCGCGGGCCTGGGCGCCTCCTTCGACAAGGACCCGCAGCGCTGGCATGGCAGCCTCTCGCCCGACGACGGCGGGGCCTTCTGCCAGTGCCCACAGTGCCAGGCCCGGATCGTGCGCGACGACAGGGGCAAGTGGGGCGGCTTCGGGGAGCTCGGCTGGAGCATGACACCCTCCATCCTGGACTTCTACCGCAACACCGCCAGCGAGGTTGCCCGGACCCATCCCGACCGGATTGTCGGCGGCCTGATCTACTACTACTACATCTACCCGCCCGAGCAGGTCACGCCGCTCCCCGCCAACCTGTTCCTGGACATCGCCGTGCTGGACTACTACGGCTACCAGCTCTACAAGCCGGAACGGGCGAAGTACTTCCCGCAACTGATCCCGGCGTGGGCGCAGTTCACCAGCAACCTGGCATGGAGCGACTACTCGACCTGGATGCGTGACTGGTACGGCCTCCCCCTGCCGCCGGGGCGTCCCATCCTCAAGCAGCTCTTCGGCGCCTTCCGCAGCCGCAAGTGGCTATTCATCAACTACACCGGCCACACCGACTGGGGCGCCGGCAGCCTGCACAACTACATGCTCAGCAAGCTCATGTGGGACCCGAGCACCGACGTGGACCAGGTGTACAACGAGTTCCTGACGCGCGCGTATGGGCCGGCCGCGGCCAGGCACATGGACCGCTTCTGGAGCATCTCCGAGGAGACGCTCGGCGACTATGTGCGCAGCTACACCGGCTATCGCAAGCCGTCGTATGACTCGAGCCTGGAGCTGGTGACGGCCTACGGGAAGCGCTTCGCGGAGTTGGAGTCTGCCTACCGCGCCGCCGTTGAGGCGACCACCACGGATGTGGCGCGGCAGCGCCTCGCCCAGGTCGGCGCCATCATGACCGTCCTCGCCTACAACCTGCGCCACGCCGGCCTTGCCCTAAGTCCCGAGCAGTCTGTCTTCTACAAGTCCGACGAGGACTATGCCCGGTTCATCGCCCAGCAGAAGGATGGCATCCTGCTCAGCCCCGACATGAAGCCGGACCAGGCGGGCAAGCTGAAGATCCTCTTCGTGCCGGACAAGCGCCTGCTGACGGTCCCGAAGCTGCTGCCGGACGTCGAGGCCCCCAGGATCGATGGCGAGCTGTCGGACCTGGCCTGGGACCGGGCGGCCGTGGCGACAGACTTCAAGCTCATCGGCACGCGCGAGGCTGCCGTGACGCAGACGCAGGTGCGCCTGACGTACGACAAGACGGCCCTCTACCTCGGCGCACGGATGGCCGAGCCACAGACCTCTGAGCTGCACAAGTCGGCCACCCTGCGTGACGACCCGAAGCTCTTCGACGACGACACGATCGAGGTCTTCCTCAGCAACAAGATCAACTGGAAGACCAACTACTGGCACCTGGCCCTCAACCCCGCCGGAGGCCTGTATGACAACGTCGCGCTGGAGGCCGACTACAACCTCAAGTTCGACTGCAAGGTAGGGATTGGCAAGGAGGCCTGGACGGTGGAGATCGCCATTCCGTTCGCGGCCATGCGCGTGAGTGCCCCGCCGGCGGGGCAGACGTGGAAGCTGAACTTCGCCCGCAGTCGCCGCGCCGCCGGCGCCCGTGAGAACAGCACCTGGGCGATCGTCGCGGAGCACTACCATGAGCCGGCTGCGTTTGGCGAGATGAGGTTTGAGTGAGGGCGCCTGCCACGCAGTCTGACCAACGGAGAACCCCATGATCGCGCAGTCGACCATCGCCGAGGCGATGTATCAGGCCATGCGCCTGGCGGCAACGGTCTTGCCGCCGGATGTCGAGGCGGCGCTGCAACAGGCTCTCGCCGAAGAGACGAGTCCACTGGCGCGGCTGCATCTGCAGGAGAGCCTCGCCAATGCCCGTGAAGCTCAGGCGGGCGGGGGCCTGGTGTGCGCCGACACCGGCTTCCCGCTGTTCTTCGTCACCGCCGGGGCCAACACTGCCATTGAGGGTGGCTTCGGCGCTCTGCTCCCGGCCGCCCGGGAGGCGACCGCCCGGGCGACCGCCGACAGCTTCCTGCGCCCCACGATGGTCGACCCGCTCAGCCGCGACAATCCCGGCAACAACGTGGGGCCGGGAATGCCCCGGGTCGAGCTGCGCTTCTCGGGCGACGGCGACGGGCTCGATCTCATCGCGGCGCCCAAAGGCGGCGGCAGCGAGATCTTCGGCACCTTCTACCGCATGATGTACCCCTCCGACGGCGAAGCCGGGATCCTCAAGTTCGCCATCGACTGCATCCGCGACGGCTGCTATGCCGGGAAGATCTGCCCCCCGGCGATTGTGGGCGTCGGCGTGGGCGGCACCGCCGATCTGTGCATGAAGCTCGCCAAGGAAGCTGCCCTCTTGCGGCCGCTGCGGCAGCCCCACCCCAATCCCCGGGTCGCTGCGCTGGAGCAGCGGCTCTACGACGCGGCGCGCCGCCTCGGCATCGGGCCGATGGGATCCGCCGGCATCAATGCGGTGCTGGCGGTGCATGTGGACACCGCCGTGACTCATACGGCGGCGCTGCCGGTGGCCGTCAACGCCCAGTGCCTGGTCGGGCGGCGCTGGCGCGCGCTCATCGCGGGTGACGACACAATCCAGTACACCGGAGAACTCTCGTGAACGAGGCCATCGTGGACCTGCAACTGCCCCTGTCGGAGGACGAGGCCCGCGCGCTCCCGCTCGGACAGGCAGTCACTGTTAGTGGGCTGGTGTTCACCGGGCGCAGCCGCTTCCACATCCGGGCCATCGAGCAGGGGCTGCTGCCGCCGCTGGACTTCGACCAGGTGAACTGCTTCTTCCACGTCGGGCCGGTGATGCGCGAGACCCCCTCCGGCTGGGAGGTCGTCAGCATCGAGCCAACCTCCAGTATCCGCTTCGAGCGGTACGGGGCGGCAGTGGTGCGGAACCTCGGCTTGCGGACGCTGATCGGCAAGACCACCATGGGGCCGGCCACCGCGCAGGCGCTCAAGGATGTCGGGGCGGTCCACCTAACCAAGATCGGGGTGTGCGGCAACCTGCTCCGCCGCCAGGTCAAACGCATCGTGGCAGTGCACTTCCTGGAGGAGCTGGGCAAGACGGAGGCCACCTGGGTCTATGAGGTCGAGCGCTTCGGCCCCTTCTTCGTCGACATGGATGCCGCCGGGAGCAACTACTTCGAGGACCTCGATGCCCACGGGCGGAGCCGGTTGGCGGAGGTCTACCGGCAGCTCGGCATCCCCGCAGACTTCGCGTATACCGAGGTGAACCCGTGACCGCGCAGACCGACGGGAAGCTGCGCCTGGTATCCCTGTGCGGCCTGTTGGGCTACGGCTATCCGCCCGAGAGCCTGCAGCGGGCGCTGGCCCTCGAACCCGACCTGATCGGCGTGGACGCCGGCTCCACCGACCCCGGCCCCTACTACCTCGGCTCCGGGGAGAGCTTCGTCAGTGACGCTCAAGTCGTCCGCGACCTCGAGCCGGCGCTGTGCGCTGCGGTGCGCGCGAGGATCCCGCTAATGATTGGCACGGCCGGCGGTGCGGGGGCGAGACCACACCTCGCGCATTTCCTCGACCTGCTGCACGAGATCGCGCACCGCCATGACCTGCACTTCCGCCTGGCAGTGATCCCCGCCGACATCTGCGCGGAGACGGTACTGGCGGCCCTGGCCGAGGGGCGCATCACGCCCTGCGGCCACTCCCGGGCTCTCACCGCCGAGGCGGTGGGGCAGTGCACCCACCTCGTCGCTCAGATGGGAGCGGAGCCGCTCATTGAGGCCCTCGCCGGCGGCGCCGACGTCGTCGTGGCCGGGCGCTGCTGCGATGCCGCCATCTTCGCCGCCGAGCCGATCCGCCAGGGCTATGACCCCGGCCTCGCGCTGCACCTGGGCAAGATCATGGAGTGCGGCACCCTGTGCGCACGGCCGGCGGGAGCCAATGATGTCCTCATCGGCACCATCGACTCCGACGGCCTCGAGGTCGTCCCCGCCAACCCCGCGCGCCGGTGCCTGCCGGAATCCGTCGCCGCACATTCACTCTACGAGCAGCCCGACCCGAACTGCTTCTACGAGCCGGAAGGCCGGGTGAGCCTCACCGACTGCCGCTTCACCCCCGTGGGCGAGCGCGGGGTGCGCGTCAGCGGCTCCTGCCTGCTGCCGGCGGCGGCGAAGACCCTGAAGCTGGAGGGGGCACGGTGCTGTGGCTATCGCGCCATCACCCTCGCCGGCATCCGCGATCCGGGCCTGATCGGGCATCTCGATGAGATCGAGGCCGCGGTGCGCGCCTCGGTGAGCGCCGCGGTGGCCGCTGACATGGACCCGGCGCAGCTCGCCGTGCGCTTCCTACGCTATGGGCTCGATGGTGTCACCGGCTCGCGGGAAGCGCCACCGGTCCCGCTGCCGCGTGAGGTGGGCCTGGTGGTCGACGTGGTCGCTCCGACGCAGTCGCTGGCGGATCGTGCGCTCAAGCTGGCCCGCTCCACGGCGCTGCACCAACACTACGACGGCCGCAAGACCACTGCCGGCAATCTCGCCTTCCCCTTCTCCCCGTCCGACTTCTCCGGTGGCCCGGTGTACGAGTTTGCGGTCTACCACCTGCTGCAAGTGCCTGACCTCGCGGCCCCGTTCGCAGTCGAGTTCGAGGAGGTTCGCTGGAGACCCGGCCGGAAAGCCAACTTCCGGCCGGGTCTCCAGCAGTGAGACACCTATGAGTGGCTTCTCCGAGTCTCTTAGCGTAGCGTCGCGGCCTCAGAACGGCTTCTCGGCCGCTCCCCCAGTGCGCCTATACGACTGCGCCACCGCACTTCGTAGCAAGAACGCGGGCCCCTTCACGCTCACGGTAGACATCGTCCTACCGGACGCGGAGACCTTCCGGCGCGTCTTGCAGGCTCCGGGTCTGTGCGCCTCCCACGTGGGGGCCCTCTACGGGGTGCCCGCGGCTGAGGTTCGCGTGATCCCGTTCGAGCAGATCCTGACCATCAAGGTCACGCTACCGCGCCCTGGCGGGAGCTCCGGCGCCCCCGGGGACCGTGACGTCTACGGCTGCCAACAGCACTTCCCGTTGGGCGATATCGAGGTCTAGGGGTCCGGCCGAAACGGCCACTTCCGGCCGGCCCCCTAGTACTACAACCGTGTTTTGTGTTATGATCGCCTGCGTAGAAGATCGCAG
>CAZIWQ010000094.1:7466-11881 GCA_964542355.1 uncultured Armatimonadia bacterium | reverse complement strand
CCCGGGCGCTGCTGGGTGTGAGAGCCGATGAGGTCGAGCGGCTGATCGCGGGCACCGCCACTCAGGCGGCAGCATACGGGAGCGCGTTCCGGGCCGCTGCCACCTGCTCCTTCCAGGTGTTGCGCACCTGGCAGGGGCGGCGGGTGCCCTTCTGGCTCCAGGGCTACCGGGCGCAGGAGCTGCAGGAGGCGTGCGGGCCGCAGCAGAGCTACCCCGTGGTGGCCGAGGTTGTGCGCGAGTACCTGCACGACTCCCTCGACCTGGGAGCCGTGTGCGGACTGCTGGCAGCGATCGCCGCGGGCGAGGTGGAGCTGGTGTTCCGGGAGGTGGCGGCGCCGTCGCCCTTCGCCCACGGGCTCCTGGTGGGCGACCCCCAGCGGGCGGACCGGCGCATGGGTCGGGAGCGCCGGGCCCAGCTCCTGCGCGTGCACCGGCAGGTGCTCCAGGATGTGCTCAGTGCCGACGAGATGGCACAGCTCCTGGACCCGCGCGCCATCGAGCGGCTGGAAGAGCGGTGGCAGCATCGGGCGGAGAGCAACCGGGCCCGCACCAGCGACGAGCTGGCGCAGGTGATCCGCGACCTGGGCGACGTGCCTGCGAGCCTCGAGGCGGTCGGGGAGGTGACGGCAGGTGCCCCCGCCGCACTGCTGGCCCCGCTGTTGGCCGATGGCCGGCTCGTGGCGGTGGAGGCACCGGACTGCGAGGAGGAACCGGTGCGGCTGGTGGCGCCGGAGTTGTGGCGCGAGTACCACGATGCGTTCGCCTCTGTTCGGGGCGCGCCGGCCAGACGGGTGCAGGTCCCGCGCCTGCACGCCGGCGCCCTGATCGTGGACCAGGCGATGCCGGTCGGCGAGCTGATCCCCGCGCGCCGGCGCCGGGCGGTCTCGCAGGAGCAGGCGCGGCGGACGGTCATCGAGCGCATGCTGCGCTGCCGGGGACCGGTCACTGCCTACGAGTTGATGAGCCGCACCGGGTGGTCGGCATCGGCCGTGGAAGCGGCGCTGTCCGCGCTGGTGGAAGAGGGGAAGGTGGCGGAAGGGGTCTACTCGCGCGACAAGCCGCGGCCGCAGTGGGTCAACCGGGCGAACCTCGAGGAGATCCACCGCGTGACGCTGGGTTACCTGCGACGCGAGCTGGCGGCGTGCACGGCGGAGGAAGTGGTGGACTACATGCTGCGGTGGCAGCACGTGCACCCGGAGACACGGCTCCGCGGAGCCGACGGACTGCGGGTGGTGATCCGGCAGCTTCAGGGGCATGAGGTCATCCAGGGCGCCATGGAGGAGCACGTGCTGGCGGCCCGCGTCGCCGACTACTCGCCGCCGATGCTCGATCGGCTGATGGCAGCCGGCGAGGTGTGCTGGCGCAGAGTGGGCGTCCGGCGCATCCATCGCGGCACACTGACGCTGTGTCTGAGCGAGGATGTGGCGTGGCTGGGGCTGGGTGAGACGCCACTCGAGGACGGGGAGCGCACCGCGGACTGCGACATTGCGGCCGAGATCCGGACGGTGCGGGAGCACTTCCGGGAGCACGGGTCCGGGTTCTTCGAGGACGTCGTGGCGGCCACCGGGGTGGACGAGGGGGCCGCGCTGCGAGCGGTGTGGCACCTGGCGTGGTGTGGCGAGCTTGCCTGCGACACCTATGAGTGCGTGCGGCACGCGGGTTTCGAGGTGACGCTGTCGGCGTGCTATGACCTGATGCACACGCCGAACGACATCCTGCACCCCTCCGGGGGGGTGGGAGGGACAGACACCCACGAGCGGGTCCTGGAGCGTATGCGTGGCCGCCGCCTCGACCCGCGACTGGGCCGCTGGACGGCGACGGAGCGGCTCTGTCCGGGCCCGCAGCAGGAGGGGGACGAAGCCGTCGTGCGGTGCTGGGCCGAGCAGCTCCTCCAGCGCTGGGGGATTGTGAGCCGGGAGCTGGTGGGCACGGAGCCGGCGGCACCGCAGTGGCAGCGACTGCTCCCCGAGCTCAAGCGGCGCGAGCTGCTGGGGCAAGTCAGTCGGGGGGACTTCATCGAGAGTCACCATGGAGAGCAGTACGGCCTGCCGGAGGCTGTCGAGCTGCTGCGCGACTGCCGGGCCCGGCGCGGCGAGCACGACAACTGGGCCTACGTGCCCGCCGAGCCCGTGCTGGCGCTGCCGTTCGCCGATCCGGCCAACCTCTACTCTACGTGCCTGGACTTGAGCGACGCGGCCGGGAACGTCATCCCCCGGGGGCGCAGACGCGGAAGCCGCGTGGTCATCCAGGCCGGCCAGCCCCTCGTGCACCTGCGCGGCGACGATGCCCTCCAACTGGCACCCCTGGCGCGAGACCAGTTGCGCGGGTGCCTGGAGCGGCTGCAGGCGACGCCGGCAGGAGACGCGACGGTCACCGAGATCACACGCTGGAACGGGCATCCCGTCGAAGCGCACCCGGTCGCGGGTCTGCTGGAGGCCCTCGGGTTCCGGTTCGGGAAGGGGACCATGCGCTGGCCGCCGGACAGCGCGGCACTGCGACTGCAGCTCGCGACCGAGGCGAGGGACTTCCCCCCCCATTACGCACAGAAGCGGTCAGGGGTCGGCCCGGGGTACGCGATCGGTCGCGCCCATGAGACGATCCGGCCGGTGCTGGCGGCGGTGCTGGAGCTACTGCAGCGCGAGTTCGCCGGGGACGGATGGGAGCTCCAGTGGGCCACCACGATCCCCGAGGCGCGGTACCGGGGGCTGCTGGGCGCCTTCGTGCGCGCCGGCGCCTCGATGGTCGACGTGCGCGTGCGCCCCCCGGGGCTTACCGGGTGCCGCAAGCGATGGCCGTACAAGCGGGGCTGGGCGCGCGTGCGCAGCGCCGACGACCTGACCGAGGAGTTTGCCGCCCAGTTGAGGGAGTGGCGGGAGGCCACCGAGGCGGAGATCGAGGCCTACCTGCGACGGCGGGGTCTGGGGTCGAAGGGGAGAGCAGGTTGAGCTCACGAGAGGTTCGGCACCGGGTAATGTCGGCACTGCTCCAGGCCGAGGCCCCCCTGACCGAGGAGGGCCTGACGCAGGCGTGCGAGCTGCCCGGGGAGGGGGTGTGCGCGGCGGCACGCGAGCGGGCGGCGGAGGGGCTGGCGCTGCGCGGCCACTTCGAGCCCGGGGCGGCGGGGTGCCAGTACCGCTGGGCCGCGACCTGGACGCGCGAACTGGAGCGGCGCACTGCACGCGCAGTCGCCCGGTTGCGCGCGGAGACCGAGGCCTGGCCGCCGCTGCCGGAGCGGGAGCTGGCTGTGACGAGCCCGGCTTCCGCGGCCTTCTCGCGCTACGTCGTGGAACGCTACCGCCCGCCGGAGGACAAGTCACTGTTGGTGTTCCTGCAATGCTCGGTGCGGCGGCCGTTCTCGAAGTCACCGTCCCACGCCTCCATGAAGCGGGCCATCTGGGCTGCCTGCGGGAAGGACCCGCGGGCTGACTTCCTTAGTTGCCCCGTGCACGTGGTCGTCCTCGCCAGCAAGGTCGGGCCGGTCCCGTATGAGCTGGAGGAGGTCTATCCGGCCGGTGTGGGGGGTGGGGGTGTGAAGCACTTCCCGCCCGAGCGCTACGAGCGGGAGAAGCCGCTGCTGGCAGAGCGGATGGCCGGGTACCTCCGCGCCCATGGCGGGCAGTACGATCACATCGCCACCTTCACTGATGGGCGGTACGGCGAGGTGATGGCGCTGGCCGGCCGGCTTGCCGGGAGGCAGATGACCGTACTGCCCGTCGAGGATGGGCCGCGAGTCACACAGATCGGCGCCAGCCACCCGCGGACGTACTGGCAGAAGTACTGGATCCAACTGACGCTGCAGCTTGTGGAATGGCTGGGGGCGGAGTGGCAGGCGCCGGCCATGGCACGCCTGGCCGAACTTGATGTGACCCCACGACCGAGGAGGGATGAGTGATGGGCGAGGACACGGTGATGGTGAACCGGGCGCCGGTGCTGACATTGTGGGCGGCGGTGGTCGCGGAGCGCATGGGCCACGATCGGGAGACCGCGCTGACACTGGGCAAGGCGGTGGCGGGGCTCAATGCTCAGACGAAGGGGCGGATGCTGGGGATCTTCGGTGCGCCGAAGGCGCCCGAGCGCGGCGGTCCGCCGAAGAAGACGGGCCTCGGCGAGGACGGGTGGGTGGAGCTGTGCCGCCGACCCGTCCCCATCAAGCACACGGAGGGCGGGGTCCGGGCGGTCGTGAAGGACAAGCCGATTGACCCGGCGAGCGTGGAGAAGTACCTCGCGGCCAAGTTCGGCGAGGCTCTGCCGGCGGTGCGTGAGGCCATGGGTGAGCTGGCGAGCGCCTTCAAACCCGACGACCTGGCGGAGGTCTCGTACGAGCTGTATGAGGAGTTTCGCCCGAAGATCGCGGCGGGCCAGAGGGGCTGGGGGCAGCCGGGCGCGCTGAGCCTGAGCAAGATCCGGTCGCTGGC
>CAZIWQ010000094.1:0-7366 GCA_964542355.1 uncultured Armatimonadia bacterium | reverse complement strand
AGAGGGGCTGGGGGCAGCCGGGCGCGCTGAGCCTGAGCAAGATCCGGTCGCTGGCGAAGGCAACGGGCCGGTGACGAGACGGAGCGGCTGGGGGGATGTGCCCGCGGCCCCAACGGCGAACCTACCCCGGAGATGGGCGCCTGCTCACGCGATGCCAGAGCAACAGCCGCTCCCCCAATCCAAGCCTGGAGGCCTCAACCAATGTCCGACATCACCTACTTCGACGCCACCTGCTATCTGGGCAAGTGGCTGCGTACCGTGCCCGGTCAGCCGAACACGCCCGAGACGCTGCTCGCGGCGATGGACCATTTCGGCATCCATGAAGCCATGGTCGTGGACACGATCAGCATGGCGACCAACCCGCGGGCCGGCAACCAGCGCATCGTCGACGTCGTGCGCGATCACCCGCGCCTGCATCCGGCGTGGGCCGGCACTCTCACTCACGCCCGCGAGCTGCCCGCACCGCGCGACCTGGTGGCCCAGATGCGCGACGAGGGCGTGGCTGCGCTGTACCTGTTCTACAAGCACTTCCACCTACCGCTGGAGAGCTTCGCGGTCGATGACCTGTGCGCCGCCCTCGAGGAGCAGCGCGTGCCACTGTTCCTGTGCCCCAACCAACTCTACGCCGGGGGTGGCAGCGACCAGAGCGACTGGCACAACATCGTCCGCCTCTGCCAGGCCTTCCCGCACCTGCCCGTGGTCGTGACGGAGGAGCGCGTGTACCGCGGCCAGCGCCCGTTGGCAGAGGCGATGGCGGCCTGCCCGAACCTCAAGCTCGACATCTCCTCCGTCTGGCTCGACAAGAAGGTCGAGTTCATCTGCCGCGAGCTGGGAGCGGACCGCCTGGTCTGGGGCTCGCAGATGCCCTCGCGGACGCCCGGATCGCCTCTGATGCAGCTCAACTACTCCGACATCTCCGAGGACGAGCTCGCGCTCATCGCCGGCGGCAACATGCGCCAACTGCTCGCGTGGAACCCGAGCATCAAGTTCGCCGACGATGTGAAGCTGCCCGCTCCCGAGGACAAGCTCCACCAGGCGGTGCGCGAGCGCCGGTCGCTGCGCGACGAGCAGTTCTATGACTGCCACGGCCACATCGGCTGGTGCAGCGCCCACCACATCATCCACCACACCCCCGAGAGCCTCGTGGCCGAGATCGACAAGTTCGGGGTCGAGGCCTGCTGCGTCTTCAGCCTGCAGATTGTCGGCGACCCCGACTTCGGCAACGATGAAGTCAAGACGATGCTGGAGCAGTTCCCCGGGCGCTTCGTCCCCTTCACCTACGTGAACCCGTTCTCGGGCGAGGAAGCCATGCTCGCGGAGCTCCGGCGCTGCCTGGATATGGGCTTCCGGGGCGTCAAGCTGATGCTCGATTCCTACGGCAGCTCGCCCTCCGACAACCCGCTGGTCGAGGTGCCGTGCCGCTTCGCCCACGAGCATCGGCAGTTCATTCTGAGCCACTCGTGGGGCAGCGCCGACCGCATCCGCTACCTCTGCCAGAAGTACCCCGACGCCCTGTTCATCTCCGGACACTCCAACGGGAGCTACGGCGAGGTCTGCAACGAGGTGGACAACCTCTACATCTGCACCTGCCCGTTCCTGGCCTGGGGGCAGACGGAGGCCTACGTGGAGCTGTATGGCGCTGACCGCATCCTGTTCGGGAGCGACCTGATGGACCTGCCGATTGGCTGGGGGATGGGGCAGATCATGTATGCCCGCATCTCGGAGGAAGCCAAGCGCAAGATCCTGGGCGGGAACCTGAAGCGCCTCATGGACCACTACGGTATCCACGCACAATAGGGCGCTGGTGCGCGAAAGGGAGATTGAGCATGCCAAGTCGGCCCAGACTCGGAATCCAACTCTACACGGTCCGCGACCTGACCGGGGACGATCGCTTCCCGTCCACCCTCGCCGCCCTCGCCGAGCTGGGGTTTGAGGGCGTCGAGTTCGCCTGGCGCTATGGCGGGCTGCAGCCGGACGAGCTGGCGGCCTTCCTGCGCTCCCTCGGCCTCGTGTGCTGTGGGCTGCACGTCCAGTTGGAGGAACTGCTTGATCCCGCGCACAGCGTCTATGACTATGCCCGCGCCTGCGGCAGCCCCTACATCACCACCAGCCTGTGCTCGCGGGTGGAGGAGTGGGATGGCCTGCTGCCTCAGGTGAGCGAGGCGGCGGCGATTGCGCGCTCACAGGGGCTGCAGTTCACCTACCACAACCACTGGCAGGAGTTCGTGCAACTGGGCGGCAGCTACGCCCTGGATGTCATGAAGCGAGAGACCGATCCCGCGCTCGTGCAGTTCGAGCTAGACCTGGGATGGATCAGGAAGGCCGGGGAGGAGCCACTCACCTACTGGGAAGCCTATTCCGGTCGCGTGCCCCAGATCCACCTGCGCGACTACGACGGCGAGCGGGAGACGGTGTGCGATATCGGCGCCGGGTTCATTGATGTGGCCGCCGTGACAAGGCAGGCCCGCGCCATGGGCACCGAGTGGCTCATCTACGAGCAGGATGCGTACCCGGACTCGCCTTTGGCCAGTGCCGCCGTCTGCGCTCAGCGATGCCTGGAGGCCGGATTCTCCGGGCTGAAGCCCGGGGCTGTGTGACCTCGCTTCGCTCCGCCGAGGGTGCTTCGCACGCTAGCGGCCGGATGGGGCCTCAGGTCCCGTACGCATAGGCGTTAAGACATCGGATCGGCGGGCCACCATGGCGGGTGCCCGGAGGGGCCGGACCACGAGGACCAGCGGCGAGGGACGGGCCGCAGTCGCGTAGGCCGACCGTCTCGGTCGGCGGGGGATTGTCGAGCGAGACCCTCGACCTACGCGGCGACCGCATCCGTCGCGGTCTTGTGTCCCGCCCCTCCTGGGGGCCCTGCCGTCATCTGCCGTTCCTCCCCCTCCCCGTGGGGAGGGGGCTGGGGGGTAGGCCGCCGTTGCCGTTCCCCTTCTCCCCCCGCCCCCACCGGGTCACGAGTGACATGGCACTACCGCTTCCCCCCCAACCAGTGCACGGCGCCGACTAGCAATGCGGCTTCATCGGGCGTCGGGGGGACGTCGGCATCGTCGGCGGCGGCGATACACAGCCCCAACCCGCAGGCGAGGTAGCGCCCTTTGCCGGCCTGGCCGGCGATGATCGCGGGTGGGGCGCCGGAGCAGCCCCGGGCGATCACCGTCCCGTCCGGGCCGGGCTCGAGGGCGATGAAGTCGTAGTAGCTCTCCGTCAGCCGCCGATCGCGGGGCAGGTCTTTCAGCGCGGGGTGGTCGGCCGCCACCTCCCAGCCCTCAATGCGCATCTGGGCCGCCCCGCGCCGGCAGATCCGGGGGAGCAGGACCGGGCAGGCTCGGTGCCCGACGGCGTCATGGGTTGTCATCAGGCCCCCACCCTCCTCGACAAAGCGCCCGAGCAGCGCGGCGATCTCGGGGGTGACGGCCTCCGCTAGGCGTGGCTGGGGCACAATCAGCACCTGGCAGCCCCGCAGGTTCTCGGGATTGAGCGCGTAGACCGGCTGCACGTCGAGGTCGGCCTGCGCCTTGAGACAGCCGATCATGCCCTCCGCCCCGTAGCCGGGCACGACCCCGACCCGCAGACCGGTGCCGCGGAACTTCGTAGCACCGAAGCGCGCCGTCTCGGCCTCCGACATCGGCAACAGCGGGAGGTCGGGGAGCGCCTCGCCGGGCTGTCGCACCTTCCAGAAGTTCACCACCCCGTTGCAGCCGCGCCGTTCCGGCAGCTTGTCACTCGACTTCGTCCCCCGGATGTCAGCGAGGATGAAGTAGCGCAGGCCGGGGTCATAGGTCGGCAGCTTGAGGGTGAACAGATCGTTCTTGGGCTCGGCGCCGCTGAACGAGGTGTGCTGATCCACCGCGACCTCGGTCAGCTTCTGGGGCTCGTCGCGCGGGGCCGCCGCCAGGGCCACCCGGACAGTGTCCAGGCCGTTCCATCCCTTCGTGTAGACCGGGCGCAGTTGGTAGGTGCCGGAGCCGAGGACATACGCGGTCACCTCCCACTGCTTGCGGAGGGCTTGGTCATGAAGGCGATCAGCGGCGTCCGCACGCCGAACGGGGCGAGGGCGGTGGCGACCTCGGTCACTGTCTGCTCGGTGACCTGGATCGTGTCGCCGAGCCGGGCGCCGCCACTGCCGGGCAGGCAGACGTCCGCCCAGGCCCGCAGGCCCTCCGACGTCTGGGCGCCCGCCGCGGAGAAGGCCGTCAGATTGCGCTGGAGGGTCATCCGGTCGGCCTCGGTCGGCGGCATCGTGCGGGAGACGAAGCTCGTGATGTCGTACAGCGTGTGTAGCATCTCCAGGTAGCCGGCGATGACACGGGTCTCCGCAGCGATCTCGGGGAAGTCGAGGGCCGCCGCCAACTGCTCCGCCTTGCGGCACGCCGCGAGGTCGTGCTGCAGCCGGGCCTCGGTGTCGAAGTAGCGGTAGAGCCCCTTCCCCCACACCGGCTTCGCGCGGTCGCGCACCATGCGGCCGGCGGTGCCGAAGAAGTGCGGGTAGGGCACACCCGAGCCGTAGACGTCCCAGCCGACGTCGCCCAGTGTCAGCGCCCACTCCGCGGCCTGCTCGGGGTCCTTCACGCCCCGGCAGGTGGCCCACGCCGTGGCGAACTCGCGCTCATCGCGCCCGTGGGCGTTCCACGACCACTCCGCCGCCGCGGTCACATTGAAGTCGTAGAGGCGATTGTTCGGGGTCGCGTAGGCGCACAGGTTGCTCAGGCCCTTGTCGACGAACTCCGTCATGCGGAACTTGATGAACTGCGGGCCGCTCCACGGGCACACGATCCGCCACGCCGCGGTGATCTGCGGGTAGACCCCCAGCCAGCGGCCCTGCTTCGCGAAGTCCGCCAGAAGGGGGTAGATCATCGGGTTGCGGGAGGAGTCGTACGTCCGCCCGCCGTCGTAGTAGCTGATGTTGACTTCGGGCGGCGCCTCGGCCAGGACCTTGTCGTTGTCCTTGTAGGTGCCCTGCGTCAGGAGCAGGCGCAGCTTCAGGTCGCGGTTGACGCGGCAGGCGGCGCGCCATGCGGCGATGCAGGCGCGCGCCTCCAGCACGAACTGGTTGGACTTCAGGCACTCCTCGCAGCCGCATTGCCCGGGGTCCTCGCTCAACCAGACACACAGATCGGTGACGTGCGGCTGCTGCGCCAGCTCGGTCATCCAGTCGGTGAGCAGCTTCGTCGCCGCCGGCTTCGAGAAGCACAGCGTCTGCAGCGAGTCGGTGGCATAGGCCTTCGCGCCCACCCCCTTGAGCTCAGGGAAGGGACGAAGCAGGCCCGTGCCGTGGAGCTGGTCGAGGTGGTGGATGATGGGCACCATCTTGAGGGCGCACAGTCGTCCCTGCTCGATCAACTCCTGCTTGAGCACCGCATGGCCGACGCCGTCCTTGTCGACACTGACGCTGGCGTGCACCTCGACCAGGTTCAGCTTGTGCGCCGACATCCAGGCAGCATCGGCGGGTGCGTTCCCACCCCATTCGCCCCGCTCAGCAAGGTCTGGCCAGTCCACGACGCGGAGGAGGGGGACGGTCACGCTGTCGGCGGTCCGCCGTGCGGCCAGCAGTTGGGACAGCGTCAGCGCCGCGTAGTACACGCCGCGCTCGGTGAGGCCGGTGAGGATCAGCCGCTGGTCGACGGGCGCGATGGCATACGCCTGGTCGGCATTCTTGAGGTTCGCGAGCCGTTCCGCTCCAGGCACCCGAGCACCCTCGAGGCGCCCCCCCCTGCTGCACCGCCCCAGGACGATCTTCCAGCGCGGGTTGGGACCCGGCTCGCCAAGCTCTCTGCGGACGAGGTCGGCGGCCTGCGCCTCCACGTCACCGGGGCGCCCCACGAGCTCCACCACGACGTCGGAAGGTGGCAGACGAACCACGCCCTCGAACCCGACCTCCTTCGGCAGCGGGATCACGTGGCGCAGCCAGGTGCGAGTGTCGCCGGCGGCGCCGGCAGGGGCGGCGAGAGCTGCACCGCCGCAGACGCTGATGAGCAGCAGGGCCGTCATGAGGGTTCGCATGGGTCTCTCTCACTTTCCGGAGTCCTCGGCAGGGTCGCCGCAGGTTGTCGAGCCTGTCGCGGGAGTCGCGCCGCATGCGGTGCGGTTCCACCTCTCCCGGCGGGAGAGACAGTCCGGTGCCTCCGCCCCGGCAACCCCCGGTGGGGGGGGGCAGCCCGGCCCCCGCGACAGGCTCGGAAGCACAAGGAGAGTTCCGGCCGGGTCACGAACTCACCTGCGCGGACCGGAGCGGGTGAGTTCGGAAAGGGCGGGCAATCAAGATGAACGGTCACGACGGGAGCATGACGAAAATGAGCACACTCATCGCGTCACTGGTCTGTGTCCTGCTGCTGTGCACCATGGCTCGGGGAGAGCCGGCGGAGTACGAGTCCTTCGAAGAGGGAGTGCCGGCTGACTTCGCGGCCACGCGGGTGGACAGCCTGAGCCTCAGTCCGTGGCACAGCAAACAGGGCAAGCGCTCGCTGCGCTGGGACTGGGCGAAAGGGGAGGCGCTGCTCATCCGCCATGGCATCGGGGATGTCACTCGCGGCGGCGGCTTCAACTGCCGGGCCTCCTTTTCCGTGTGGGTGTATGCGGAGGCGCCAGTGGCCGATGCGCTGGTGTTCGAGTTCCGGGAGGGCGACAAGGTCACCGGCTCGTTCCGATTCCCGCTGGAGTTCACCGGCTGGCGGCAGGGGCGTCCGTTCTATCACGACTTCCCGAGCGGCAAGCCGACGGCGGCCGTGGACAACATCCGCATCGTCGCCCCGAGCCAGGTGGCCGCCGGGACCGTCTTTCTCGATCTCATCAAGTACAACACGCTCACCTATCCGGGTCGTGCGCTGGTTCCGGAGAAGGAGGCCAAGTGGCGGCCCCCGACACCCGACGCGCAGCGCTTCCCGAAGCCCGATCGCGTCACGGAGGCGGAGCTGGCAGGCATCCGCAAGCTGCTGGGTCCCGACGAAGGCCCGGGGCTTGACGAGGCACGGGTCACGGACCTGTGCCAACGGGTCCGGGCACTGGGCATCGCGCAAGATGAGCATGGGGTGCGGGGGGGGCCCGGGATCGATCGGCACTACCAGTACTGTGCGCGAGTGGGCGAGCATGGAGCCAAGGAGAGCACGTACTGGCCGGACGAGAACGGCCCGGGTTGGCTGGGGATGCAGACCCCCGGGCCGCTGTGCTCGCTGGCCTCTCAGGTCGCGAGCGCCTATCGCGCGAGTCACGATCCGGAGCAGCGCCGCCGTCTGGCCGAGGCCTTCCTGCTGCTGGAGGACTACCTGTATGACCAGGGGATGCAGGCGGGCGCCGGCTTCCACTGGAACTGGTGGGTCGGTGAGTCGTGGGCCGGCGCCGTGTTCCTGATGCGCGACGTGCTGGC
>CAZIWQ010000093.1:2886-11926 GCA_964542355.1 uncultured Armatimonadia bacterium | reverse complement strand
GCTGATGCTGATCCTTCGCCCGAAGACCGCGCCGCGGTCTGGGC
Organism: uncultured Armatimonadia bacterium; assembly: GCA_964542355.1. Classification (GTDB taxonomy): domain Bacteria; phylum Armatimonadota; class Zipacnadia; order Zipacnadales; family JABUFB01; genus CAZIWQ01. The sequence continues at coordinate 11,882 of CAZIWQ010000093.1, read as the reverse complement.
TCAGGATGACAAGCAGGCGGGACGACGCAAGAAGCAGCGGCGTCGAGACGGTCGACCTACGCCGCGACCGCACCCGCCCCACAGACCACCAAGCCGCAGACGGCAGATGCCCGGACACGTCTCTGAGAAGGCTGCGGGGGCGAGGCCTGTGCGCCTCGCCCCCGCTGTTCGTCACGTGCGTACGGCTATGGTTCCGGCACAGCTTACGGCTGGAGCGTCGTGCCGGAGTTCAGCGTCTGCCACTGCAGCGGAGCAACCGGCACTGCCGCGTAGTTGTTCACCATGTTCCACAGGCCGGGGAACGGCGGGACCAGGCTGGTGTTCCCCTTCGTCCAGGTGGCAACGCCGCCGAGCGAGCTGTACTGATACACGCGGTACAGGTTCGCGCCGTTGAAGTACCAGCGCACGCGCAGCGAGTTCGGCACCGCGCAGTTCATGATGCGCACGGTCTTGTCGCGGGTGCCGCCGGTCATCTGGATAACGACCGGGCGCAGGCCCGGGGCGATGTTGTACGTCCCCGACCCTGGCACGAGCATGCCGGTGGTGTGCGGGTGCGCCGGATCGTTGGTCAGGTAGAAGTTGAAGTCGTCCCGGTCCCAGACCAGGTACGCGCCGACGGTGCTGTAGCACGCCAGCGACGCGATGTTGCTCGGGAAGCCGTTGTAGACGAGCTGGATCGTGATCGTGAGACCGAGGTCCAGCGGGGCCGTGGTGTAGGTGTTCTTGGGCAGCCCCCACGTGCCGAACGGAGCGGCATGGCCAGCCATGTACCAGCCGTTGCCGCCGGAGCCAACCGGCTGCAACGCGGTCTCCTCCCACTGGTTGCCCATCTGGTCGGTGAGGGTGATGATGTACTGCTGCGAGCCGCCAGGGGTGGTTACCACGGCGCTCGCCGGGCTGATGTTCACGCCGCCGACGACAACGGCTCCGTGGGTAACGGTCAGGGTGGTCTGGGTGACCAGGGTGTTCATGACCGCGTAGACATTCCAGACACCGACGAGCTGCGGGGTGAAGGTGGTGCCGGCCCAGCTACCGCCGGCCGCGAGCTCCATGTACAGCAAGCACGACGCGGTGACGTCGACGCCGTTGCTGTTATGCACCGTGAAGGTCTTGGTCTGGTCGGCGGTGATGATATGGTTCGCCTGGTCGATGGTGATCGAGGTGGCGACCGGGTAATTGACCGTGAGCGTGTTGTTGGTGAGGCTGGCAACGTAGTTGGCGTCGCCGGCGAACGAGGCCTGGGTCGGGTGCGCACCGATCAGGGCCGCCGGTGCGATTGCATACGACAGGCGCGCGGTACCCGTGGCATCAGTGACAGCATTGCCAACCGGAAGCGCGTCCACGAAGAACGCGATGGTCTTGCCCGCGACCGGGACGACGGGAGGGCCAACGGCGGACAGCTTGGCCGACAGTTGGACGGTCTGGCCTTGCATTCCCGTAACGTTGTAGCCCGCCATCGCCGTTGGCGCCGGGGCAGCGATGGCGCTACCCGCCAACAGCGCGAGCGCGAAGCATACCATCATCGTTTTTGCAAGCAGTTGTGTGCTGTGCATAGTAGGTATCTCTTTCCTCCTGAGATGCGGTGGAGTATCGTTGGTGGCGCATAACACGCCCCGATGCTCTCAGCGGCATTTGACGATTTCCGGCTGCGACGGTGCGGACTGGTGGATCATCTTTGGACAGCGGATCTCCCCTTTGCCGGCGGATTTTCGTGTGCCCACTCTTCTCAAGCATTCACCACGGGTGCAGCTTACCGGTCCGTCCGCGCGCTGGTGGCCGCGAAGTCGGCCTGCGGCCGGCCCCGGATCCGGGCGGATGCCTGGCTAGTCCAACTGATAGGCGTCGCGCAGCGCGCGCACCCGGGTACCACTGTCAGGCTTTGCGGCAGGTGCCGCAACGACGGGCCGCGGCGTGTACTGGCTGGACGCCGGGGCCGGCGCGGCCATGATCGGCGCCGGAGCGGCGACGACTGACTGCCCGTAGTACCCCTGTGCCGACTGCCGCATGCGGTCTTCCTGCCGCCCGCTGAAGCCCCTGATCTCGGGCCACTCGTCGCTGGGCTGCCAGGTTGCGGCCGCCCCATTGCGCAGGATGTGGGGCCGGAGGAAGATTACAACCTCCGTCTCCTCGCTCGAGCGCGTCTTGTCCCGGAACAGCGAGCCGATCAGCGGAAGGTCGCCGAGCACCGGCACCTTGGTCTCCTGGATCGACTTGATGACCTGTGTCAGACCGCCCAGCACGATCGTGCCGGATTCCTTGCAGCGCACCGTGGTGTGCACCTTGCGGGTGGCAATCACGGGGGCGCCGTTCTCAGACACGCTCACCACGTCGGAGACCTCGGGGTCGATGGCGATCAGCAGGTTCCCGTCTTCGCCTACGTTCGGCTTGATCTTCAGCGTGATCCCGGCCTTGACGAGCTGGAGCTGCGTCGTCGGGTACAGCGTGTTGCCGGTGTACACGGAGAAGTACTGCTCGCGGCCGACGAAGATCTCGGCCTCTCTCCCATCCAATGTACTCACTCGTGGGTTCGCGCGGATTACCGCACTGTTCTTGTCCACGAGCAGGCGGAGGTTGGCGAGGTCCAACGTGGTAGCTTCGGTCCAACTCATCGAGTTGGAGTTGCCGCTCGTGCTGGTCGCGCCGCCGGTAGTCCGCGTATCATCAAGCGGATTACCGACATTGAACCCGAAGCTATCCCACCGCCAGGTGACACCGAGCCGCTTGGCTGCGCCGGTACTGATCTCAGCCACCAGCACCTCGATCATCACCTGCGGGAGTGGCTGGTCAAGCAGGGCGACGTTCTCCGCGATCGTCTCAAGGATCGACTGCGGTGCCGTGATGACCAGTACGTTGTTCGCAGCGTCGGCCTGGACGAACTTCTTGTAGGCCGCGCTGAATGTGTCGACGACCTCTGCCGCCTTCAGGTTGTGCAAGGTCACGCGCTTGACATCGGCCAGAGTTGTGAAGGTGGGGTTTTGGGGATCGGGCGTGCCGACAAGGTAGGCTCCGTTGACCTTCTTGTACACGAAGCCCCCGCTGAACAGCACAAGCTCGAGCGCCTTCTCCACCGGGACATCTCGCAACTCGATGGACACCGTGCCCTGGACGGTGGCGTCGGGAACGATCACCACGCCGGCCTGAGCCCCGATGTCGCGCAGCGCTTGCCGAACGTCCTCTTCGGCGAAGACGTTCGTCACGCGGCCCGTTGTGCCCTGGGCTTGCGCGACGGGTGCGGCCAGGAAACTGGGAGCCAGCAACCCGGGCTTGACATCCACGAAGAACTGGCGGGCGTCCGCCGTGCGAGTGTCTTTCCTGGTCTCCTGGGCTCCACAGTTCGCGATGCCAAACCCAAGTAGCATTGTCAGGGTGAGTGCAGCTAGGCTGGTACGTCTCACGAGGTTCTGCGGTGAGTGTGACATTGACCCATAGCTCCCTTTTGAGAATTCCGATCGAGTCTCGGCCCCCAAATGCGACGCCTGTCCACCGGGAGCGGCCTGGTGCGACGACCCGTCAACGGCCCTGGCCGCGTCGGCTCACTGCTTGGGGGGTTCCCCGCCGGCCCCCGCCGGCCCCTTCGGGTCCTTCTTGTCGGTTGCTGCGGCGTAGTCCTGCAGATCCACTGTGAAGCCCTTGGTAAGGGGTGCGGGAGCCCCGTAATCGACCGTAACAGTCGCCAGGTAACGCCCCGCCTTCAACTCAGTGCTACGCAGATCGAACCACACGATTCGCTCCATGCCGGAGAGGACGAGCATCCGCTCGTCCGGGTCTTGTCCGCCCATCAACTCAGTCTGGAAGGAGGGGGTAGTGACCCCCTGCAGATTCAGTCGTGTCAGCGGGAAGAAGTGGATATCGCCGGAGTTCTTGACCGGTACGCCCAGTCGGATCGTGCCCGCCAGCTCGGGCCGGACATCGACCTTCAGGACGCCGACCTCGGCATCGCGCTTGCCCTTGCCTGCAATGCTGCACAGGAGCAGCGCTCCGGCCTCGCCGATGACTTCTTCTTCCGCCTTGCGCGCCACGGCATTCAACTGGTGGGCCCGCACCTGGATCAGCCCCAGTAAGTCTCTGGTCTGGGTCGTGTCCTTTGGCAGGCCGATACCGTATGAGATCCGGCGTTTGCCGTTCGGCGGCAACTGGAACTCCGCCGGCCCGGCCTTCAACCAGTCTGCAACACCGAGGCCCGCGCCGGCCTCAAGCGCGACCGGGGTGACCACCCCGTCCGGGTCCATCACTGCGTCGGAGACCTCCAGGTTCAGCAAGAGGTAGCTATCCTCATTGTTCTGAACCGTCAGCACACCGGTCCGGTAGCCTCCCGGCGCAGCCGAGACCGCCTGGAACTCGCGGTCGAAGGTGACCGATAGCCCCAGGGTCAGGCTCTTGAAGGGACCCGCTTCGCTCTTGAATCCCGCCTTCGCGTCCTCCTCTGTGACGGTCAGACCTAGCTCTCCGAGGGCGGCTTTGTACTTGGAGTACTGCAGGCGGGCCTTCGCGATGTACTCGCCCTTTGGTGCCGGGCGATCGATCGGCAAGTACAGGTCCACTCTGCGTCCCGGGTACACCACCGACTTCTCACCGTACTCCTTGCGGCCGACCCTCCAGCGCCCCACCAGCCCGCCGTCCTTCTTGCGCAACATCGCCCAGCCCCAGCCATAGATCATGGAGTTGCCGGTATTGCGCAGCCCGAGCACCAGATACTGCTTGTGCTTTGCCGTGTCCGGCGTCAGGCCCGACCGCGGTGGGGGGTCTTTGGTGACGAACATCGATTCGATCTTGGCGTTCGGCTTGAGCGTTCCAGTGATTGCGAAGTGGAAGATCACCCCGAACGCAACACGCGTATACGAGAATACCTCGTTCTCCCCGGACGGCGCGATGTTCACCGTCTTCGGCGGACTGCCGGAGACGACGATCACGGAGTGGAACGACCCGGCGGTACGCCCGCCCGGTACCGTGATCGTGAGGCGAACCCGCTTCTCTTCACCGGGGAGCAGGCTGAGTTGGTCGGTCGAGAGAGTTAGCCAGCGAGAACAGGAGTATTCGTAGGTGCCAACGTCGCCGAAAGTTACCGCCCCATTGAGCTGCTGGATCGGGTCGGCAAGCCACAGCCACAGTCGACACGGTCGGCGAGCGTCGAAGTTGCGCACAAACAGATCGAAGGTCTTGCGCGCCCCCGGAGGCCCCGTCGCATCGATCAACTGCGGTCGCACGCCCATCGAGAAGGCGGTGGGCGGCTGACTCGTAGAGCCGCTCGTCTGAGCGTTGGCGGCGCCCGCGAGGGCGACCGCCACGATCAGAGTCAGCGCAGTGTACACGATCGTGGCCGGCTTGTTCATAGCTATCCTTCTGTCCACGGGGTCTCGCTGCTCGTCGAACAGTCCTGCATTGATCGGGGAGGAGCCAGACTCCTCAGTGCGGCATGGCCGGTGTGGTATGTTCAGATCCGTCGACCCTCTGCGGCGACGGTTGCCCTCTCTCCCACTGTCTCCACTGCTTGCTGCCCGTCTCGTCGCCAGCCGCCCAACCGTTGCGGGAGTGGCGCTGCCGGTGTCTCGCTGCCAGGGATGATGCCGCGATCGGCTTGCGATCCGGCACCGGGCACACACGAGCGTCTGCACTGGTGCCCTGACTGGGATCAGGGTCTCCGCGGCTCACGCGGTCCCTCGCCGAGGGAAAGCGTTGGCCGCAGCGAGACAGTTGGCTCTCCCGGCCCCCTCCTCCAGGGGATGGGTGTGGCGGCCGGACTGCACTGATCCGCCAACCGGGCCGGATCGATCGACTGTGCGACACGAACGTCGCTGACATGGTAGCTAGGCTGCTGCCACCCGCCGGAGGCGAGGTGGCGTTGCCTCCGGCCCCTCCCCCCGCGCGTGGCGGGAGAAGGGACCGGGGGCCGGTTCGGTCGACACTACGGCAGTGCCGGGTTCCACCAGATATCGCTCTCGCGATAGGTGAGTTCCATCTGCATGAGGGCGCGGTAGTTGCCCTGGACGTCCTGCAGACCGCGGCGCAGAATGCGCTGCGCGAACCAGACTTCTGCCGCTTCGGCGGTCCCACTGTCCTGGGCCTGGCCACGCTCGACGATGAGCGTCAGGTCCTGGATGCGGGGGAGGCCGGGGTTCGGAACGTACACCGGACCGCCGGTCCACGGGCAGGCACCACTGGTGTCCGGCCAGAACCAGCCGGCACCGGCCGCGTCGTCGATCTGGTTGACACCGATGGCCCAGTCGGTCCAGCCGGGAAGGCCGGTGCCAGGCTGCGGCAGCCCATTGGCGTAGTTGGTGGCCTGGTTGGAGGTCGGGGAGATGTACTGCGTCCCCGCGTCGACATCCGCCGGGATCAGCGGGTCGGTGTAGGTCAGGAAGCGACCCTTGAACGCGACCTTGACCTGGTTGGCCAGCTCGTAGTCGTCGATCGGGTTGCCGAGGGCCGACTTGCGGGTGTCCTGGCCGGTCCAGACGTCACCGGTCTCGGTCACGCGGCGCAGGAAGCTGCCCATGTCCATGTTCAGGTCGAGGCGAGCGTTGGTCTGGATGCGGAAGCCCGCGGTATCCATCCGGGCGCTGTTGCCGCCATTGTGGTCCATGACTGCCTGTCCGCTCCCGATCTCATCGGGAAGCAGGGCGCCATCGCCGGCGAGCCAGGCGTAGCGCGGCTGCGGGGCGGCATAGGTGCCGTGGGTCGGGGACATCTGCGCGAAGTTGATGTGGTTGTCGTAGACATCCACGCGGGCATACGCATAGATCCAGCCATTGACCAGGATGTCATAGATGCCGTTCGGGGGGTCGCCGGCCTGGCCGAGGCCAAAGCCGTAGGGCACGTTGTTACCGGTGGTGGTGGGAAGGCCGCCTGCACCGTCGCCGGGCACGGGGTCGCTGATGACTGGCGGGATCTGAGCGTTCGCGATGCCGGCGAGTCCGACCATGAGGACGGCGATCCCCAGCAATACCATCAGTTTTTGCATCTCTTGGTACACTCCTTTTTCTGTTCTCGCGCTCAGGTTGTGAGCTCGCATGTGTGTGGTGCTGCGTTGTGCTGTGTGGTGCTTGTGCTCCTCAGCTTTCAGCGGTCGAGTGACCTGTTGCCCCGGCTTCCCGGGCGGCCGGTTAGCTAGGCCGCCTGAGTACGCCACGCCGGGAACTCGGCACTTGCTGCCTGCTGCAGAGGCTTCACCTCCTCGGATCCCAGTTTCCAAAATGCTCGGTCAAACCGTCGTGGGTGGGCCGAGCGCCGGCCTGGCGTTCGGCGGGCTCAGGTTACTTGAGCGACATCTGCACCTTCCGGAAGTCCACGATCCGCAGATTGTCGGTGTCCACCCAGATGTTGTCGGTGTTCCTCGCGTCCCTGGCGTCCAGGTTCTGCTCCTTGTCCGGACCGTTGAAGAGGAGCTGGTACGTCTCCGGGTTCAGGACGGCGCCTCCATGGGCGATCCCGAGCGCCGTGAGATAATCGACGGGGCCGTAGAACACGACGTCGGCTTTCTGGCTGTCAAGGTAGATCTGCGGGTTGCGCACGTACGGCTCGGTCTGCGACTTGAACCACCCGATCTCATTGAGCCCCGACGGATCCCCCAGCGGGTAGAGGCCGTCGTAGTCCTCCTTGTACATCTCGACGGCCAACATCAACTGTCTCAAGTTGCTCACGTCCCGGGTATGGCGGGCCTTCGCACGGGCCGTCGCGAACACCGGGAACAGGATTGCGGCCAGGATTGCAATGATCGCGATGACGACAAGCAACTCGATCAGCGTGAAACCTGCGCGCGGCCCCCCCCGCGTGTGCCTCTGTCGGTCCACGGGGATTCTCACCACCATCTCCTCAAGCTTGGGGGACGGCTGCCGATAAGAGCATCGCAGCACCGTGGAGGCCGCATGGCCTCCCCCCGGAAACACAAAGACCCGACGCACGGTGCGAGGCACCGCGGGTCGGTGTCTGTTGATGGAAGGGCATCCGGGCGGCGGAGGGCCGAGTTCCCGGCATCATGTCGGCAGCAATGAGTGTGCTCATCATGGCAGCGGTTCCGTACGCCGAAGGAGTGATGTGAGACCTGCCGCAGGCCTTGCGCTGCTTCGCTCGTCATCAGCGCACCCCGCGTCGTCCGCTACAGGCGACTCAAGCGCGGGAGGTCGAGGCCGACGGCGTTGTCTCCAGGTGCAAACGACGTTGGCTGCGGTATCCCGGGTACTGCCCCCACTGTCCTGCTGGCACGTCTCGGTCACACTATTGGGTGCGGCTTGCCACTTAGGTTCGGCATCGGCGCTGATTTTCCTGCCGGCCACCAGCCGGCTCGACACTCCGCCCACCAATCTCGCTGTGCAGAGCGTCTCTCGGGCAACCGGCGACCGATGGGTCGCGAGCGCGTGAACCCCACAGACCAGAACGGCTCCCCCGAGTGCTGGGTCTTAATGCCCCCCCCCTTCGCTGCCGCGCGCTGTTCCTTTGGCCTGCGCGGCACCGACATTCGGGCCGAGGGGTGTGTTCGATTGCCAGCTTAGCACAGCGCGCAACCCGATGCAAGCAAACTGGCGCCGAATCCGGATTGTTTACACTGCCGACCTGGTCCTGCAGGCGTCCCCCGAAGGGCTGTCTCGCTTGTTCCCCATTCGGGCCCCCAGCCCGATTCCGCAAGACCGCGGCGTTCCCGCGGCGACGGCTGACCCCACAAGCTGTACCATCGTAACACGAATGCCGGTCGCGTTTCAAGACCCTTTCGCCGATTTCGCCTGACCCCGGTCCGATGGCAGCATGCGGCATTCGGTCCTGCTGAGCGGGAGCATTCGGCATCTGCCCTCCTTCCTCCCTCCTGCGCCGAAGATCGGGGCATGCCCTCACCCCGGCCCGCTCCCGGGGGGAGAGGGTTGGGGTGGGGGCAGTCGTTGCCATCCCCGCGATCTTCATCGTTCCTGGGTGCCGGATAGCCCGGCATGGCGACTGCGTCCGTGATCTGCCGTCTGCCGTCTGCCGTCTGCCGTCTGCCGTCTGCCGTCTGCCGTCTGCCGTCTGCC